>NZ_JBFAOJ010000128.1:0-22801 GCF_040675205.1 Streptosporangium sp. NPDC049644
CCTCAGCGGCGCCAGCCAGCTGGCCCTGCCGGTCGCCAAGAACGGCAACTTCCCCCCGGGCTGATCCCCTGACCCGGGCCCCTCCACCCGTGCCGATGGAGGGGTTCCGCCAGGCGGCCCCCACTCACTGGGTTGGCGAGGTCGATCTGGACGCGCTGCTCGACATCGGCGGCGGGCTGATTGCGGTCCAGGCTGACGACCGAGGCACCGTCCTTTACGAACCGGCGGGCGCCTGCGTCTCCGATCCTCGAAACGGTGCCGGTGACCGGACGGCGTAGACCGTTAATGTCCACGGGTGTCCCCTCTGTGAACTCGGCGCGGATGATCGTGCCGCCTTGTCAAGCCGGCCTTGCTCATGCCTTCCCGGTCTGCAGTCGGAAGAGCAACTTAGTGACTATTAACTAGCCAATGATTTGGTGATCAGAGCCAGTACCGGGCACGATGGCCGTGAGCGCGAACATGAGGAGACAAAAGCCATGGCCTCACCGGACCGCGCGACAGCCGTGCGGGCTCCGCGCCTGCCCGCGGCCGAGCGGCGCGCGCAGCTCGCCCTGGCCGCCGCGGTTCGGTTCCATCAGCTCGGCTACCACCATGTCTCTCTCGCGGACATCGCGGAAGAGGTGGGCGTCACCGGGCCCGCCGTGTACCGCCATTTCCGCAACAAGAAGGCGCTGTTGGCAGGAGCGATCTCCAACGGCTTGGACCTGGTCGAGGACGCGCTGTCCCGCTCCGACGGAGAGTCGCTCGCCGAACTCGTCTCCTCCATCGCCGACATCGGGATAGACCGGCCCGACCTATGGATCCTGCTACAGCGGGAGTTCCGTTTCCTGGACCTCGAATCGGGCGCCAAGGTCCGGAAGCAGTTCAGCCGTGTCGTCAAAGGGCTGACCGAACGGCTGCGGCGAGAGCGCCCCGCGCTTTCCCCCGAGGCCGCCCGGCTTCTCATGGCCGCGGCGACGGCCGTACTCTCCAGCCCTTCCGTCAGCAGGACGACGCTGCCGCGCGCGGTGTACAAGCGTGAGCTCACCCGCGCCGCCCTGGCTGTGCTCCGCCTCCGCGTCGAGGAGGTCCCCGCCGGCGGTGCGCCTGCCGCACGCTCGAGGAGCAAGTCCTTCGAGTCGCTGGACTCGCGACGCACAAAGGTGGTCGACAAGGCGATCGACCTCTTCTTCCACCAGGGATACAGCGCGGTCACCCTTGACGACATCGGGGCCGAGGTCGGCATGACCGGGCCGAGCCTCTACTACTACTTCCCCACCAAAGCCGACATTCTCATCGCGGCATTCGAGCGTGCGACCACCCGGCTGGCCGCCGATCAGGAGCGCCGCGCGAAGAGCGAGACGGACTCGTCCCTAGACGAACTGATCAGCTCGTACACGGCGTTCTGTCTGCAGAACCATGCCCTGGCCGGAATCTATGTCTTCGAGTTCATCAATCTGCCCTTCTCCGCCCGGCAGCAGACGACCACCGTGCTCCGCGAAGGCGTACAGGAGTGGACGACGGCACTCCAGAAGCTCGACGGCCGGCTCTATGAAGCCGTTGCCAAGGTCCGCGTGAACGCAGCGCTGGCGGCGGCCCACGAACTGGTGCGACACGAGGAACTGCATGCCCGGCCCCGGCTGGCCCAGGAGATCGACACCATTGCGCACGCGATCCTCCTGCAGGGCTGAACGGCCGCCCCTCCGCACAAGGAAACTCCCGAGCACCCCTTGCTCATCTAGTTATCATTAACTAAATGACGTACGGCCGTGCTGAACGTCACACTGGCCCCAGCCGTTCGAGCATCCACCGAAGACCGAAAGCCTTCCGATCAGGGGCGGTACCTGCACGTGATCACGTCCTGGTCCTTCGGCATCACGTGATCCGACCACAGCGGAGCACCGTGAAGGCCGCCGACCGCTCCGCGTCGCGCTTCAAGAAGACGAAATCACGTAGCGCGAAGAGGATCCCGCCCTGTTCGGATCACCTTCCACCCCACTCTGAAGGAGCAGACCGATGTACCCGGGCACCTATGCCGCTCGCACCCCGACAGGGTCGCGGCCACTCTCATCGACACCGGCGAGACCCTGACCTACGGCCAGCTCGAGGAACGCTCGATCCGTCTGGCTCACGGTCTGTCGCCGACCGGGTGGCCCAGTGCCGCAGAGAGCGAGTCGGATGTGCTGGACGGACAGTCGGCCTCCTCCGTGAAATCCGCGATCTCGGGCCAGCGTTCGAGCACTGCGGCGGGTGTCAGTTCGGCGGGTACGAATCGCACGCCGGCCGACCGCTGCCAGCGCACCTCGGCGGCCCAGCCGCCGCCGGTTTCGAGTACCGCTCCCGTCGTGGTGCCGGCCGGATGTGCCAGCGCAAGCACGAACGGCGATACCAAGGTAGAGGGAAGGTCTGCGCGCAGCTTGTCGTCGAACACGCTGTCCGTCATGTCGGTGTGCGCCATGGGGGCGATCGCGTTGACCAGCACGCCATGGCGCCGGCCCTCGATCGCCAGTGCCTTGGCCAGGCCGATGATGGCGGCCTTGGCCGCTGCGTAGTTCGCCTGGCCGAAATTGCCGTGCAGGCCGGCTCCCGAGGTCGTCAGCACGATTCGACCACCTCCTTGCCGGACCATGTGCCGCCATGCCGCGGCGGTGGCCGTGTAGGCGCCGCCCAGGTGCACCTCCACGACTTCGCTCCATTCCTCCTCGGACATCCGGCTGAACGTGCGATCCCGTACCAGGCCGGCGTTCACCACAAGTGCGTCGATCCGGCCGTAGGCGGCGATGGCCGTGTCGACGATCGCCGCGCCGTTCCGCGCGTCGGCCACCGCGGCGGTGGCCGTGCCACCGGCCGCCTCGATCCGATCCACCAGCTCTTTCGCGGTTTCGGCGCGCCGCGTGTTCACCACCACCCGCGCGCCCGCGGCCCCGAAGTCCAGCGCGTACCGCCGGCCAAGGCCGGCACCGGCCCCGGTGACGACGACCACAAGATCGCGAAAGTCGAGGACCTTTGGGGCTTTGGACATGCTTTCTCCCAAAAAACGTTGTTGTGGCCGATGCCCGTTCACCGGGCGTCGGCCACAGGGATCAGCCGCTCACGGTCATCTGCTCGGCCGTCAATCGGGAAGAGCCGCCTGCCGGATGCACGCGGCCTGGCCGAGCGCCGCCACTCGGAGGCTCCGGTCCGGGTCGGGCTCGTCCAGCGCGGCCTTGACATAGGCGATTCCCGACCTCGGCATACGAGCGATCTGCTCGGCATACTCGTTCACCGCCGCAGGAACCTCGGCGGCCGGGAGAGCGCTCAGCGCAAGGCCCGTCGACACCGCTTCCGTTCCGGTGAGCTCCCTGCCGGTGAGGATCAGGTCCAGAGCGCGCTCCCTGCCCACCAGCTGTGGCAACGAGGCGGTCGCCCCCATGTCCGGGATCAGTCCGTAACGCGCCTCGCGCAGGGCGAGTCGTGCGTCGGCCGCGACGATCCGGACGTCGCACGCGAGGGCGAGTTGGCATCCGGCGCCGAACGCGACTCCCGTCACGGCGGCTATGACCAGGAACGGGGCCCGGAACATCCACCGGAACGCCTGCTGCGCGACCTCGACGTCGGCGAGCATCGGGTCAGGGTCGCCGACGGGATGGGCGGCGAGCCGTCTGATGAAACCTTCCGGGCTCCGCAGCTCGTCAAGGTCGATGCCCGAGCTGAAGGATTCCCCAGAGCCGCTGACGATGAGGCAGCGCACCTCCGGATCGGACGCCAGCTCGCGTCCCGCGGCCGCGAGTTCCGCCCACATCGTGGGAGTCTGCGCGTTGTGGCGCGCTGGACGGTTCAAAGTGAGACGACGGACCGGCCCGTGTCCCTTGACGACGATCTGCGTGGTGGCCGATCGATCGACCATCATGGCTCATACCGCCTTCCTGTGACCATGGCTTTGACGCACTGCCGACCGGTGTCGTCGGCCCCGATCACTTCCATCAATCCGAACAACCGACCGCAATGAACCGGCCGGGCGTCCACACGTATGGACGCGCCCGGCGATGACTGCCGCAAATACGAGACATGAACGTGCGCGGTGCGCAGGCCACCGCGTCGCGCGAACGCCTCGGCGGCGGCCGTCTCGGCCATGCCGGCCCAGATACCGCCGTGGAGGACTCCGTACAGGTTGCCCCAGTCCTGGGTATCGGGAAGCTCCACACGCGTCGTCTCCGTGTCCGAGCTGATCCGGATGCCCAGATGCTCGGCGAAGTTCGCGGCCCTGGAAGCGATTTCGCCGACATGCCCGGCCTCAGGGGGAGAGGCAGAGGCCGCCACGTACTGGATCCGAGTGGTGCCCACGGCAAGGAGGGTCCCGCTGTCGTCCATCACTTCGGCCTGGGCGAACCCCTGCGTCCGTTCGCCTCTCGGCACCCAGGAGACCGCGTACAACACGGTCGTGTTCCACGGCGGTGGCGCGATGACGTCAAAGGCCAGTTCCGTGGTCAAGGACCACTGATCCCGTGCCCTCGTGGTGTAGAAGATCTCGCCTAGGACGTGATCGAGGAGAACGCCGAGCGCGCCCACCTGCTCGCGTCCACTGGAGTCGTTCATCCACGTGCCGGTCCGCATGACCGAACGCAACAGTGCGCCCTCGGCGCGGCAGCCGACGACGCCGAAGCGCCTTTCCACCAGTCCCGGATCGCAGTCCGGCGGTGCGCCCGACAGGAGTCCGCCATCGGACGCGGCAAGACCGACGTCACCGGAGTCAGACGAGAACATCGTGTTCCCCGATATCGAGGTGGCCTGCCGCTACTTCTTCTTGATCCTGCTGTAGGCCTCGTTGATCCGCTCCACGATGTCCGGGTGCCAGATCACCTCCCGGTAGGCGAGGGTCTCGTAGGTGAGCGCGCTGATCGGATCCATGGCGGGCGACCGCCGGGCCATCTCCTTGTTGTTCACCGCGGACTTGACCGTGGTCTCCGCGATGGAGGCCGCCAGCGCACTCGCCTGCTCGATGACCCCGCCCGCGGGCGCGAGCCGGTCGATGAGCCCGATCCGCAGGGCCTCCTGCGCGTCGATCCGGTCACCTGAGAACGTCAGCAGCTTCGCCTGACTCAGGCCGACGATCCGCCAGAGCGGGGAGAAGTACGGGGTGAGCCCGAACTTGATCTGCGGGTATCCGAAGATCGCGTTCTCGGCGCCGATCCGGATGTCGGCGAAGACGGCGATGTCGCATCCGCCGCCCAGCGCGGGACCGCCCACGGCGGCGATGGTGGGCTTCCGGTAGTCCAGGAGCGTTCCATAAGCACGCAGGCACGCCTCCGAGTAGATCTCACGGGTCTCCGCGTCGTTGAAACCCGACTGGAAATCCAGGTCCAGACCCGCGCAGAACACGTCCTCACCGCCGGTGATCACCACCGCGGCGACCTCGTCGTCGTATGCCCAGGCGTCCAGCTGGTCACTCAGATCCGTCATCAGCTCCACGCTGAGCGCGTTGCGGCGATCGAGCCGGTCGAAGGTGATCGTCCCCACGCCGTTCTTGACGACGGACTTGATGTTCTGGAAATCGGTCACAGCCGAATCCTCTCTCCGTGATGATCTTGTTCAGGATTCGAGATCTTCGATTTCGGCGAGCCGGTGCTTCTGGATCTTTCCGGTGGCGCTCCGCGGAATGTCGGAGACCACGTGCCAGTGCGTGGGGATCTTCTGCTTGGCCAGCTTCGCCTGTTCGAGGTGCGCGATCAGTTGCTCCGGTCCCCGCCACTCGACCCCGCTCCGCAGTGCGAGCCACGCCCCGACGGCCTCTCCCAGCCGCGCGTCCGGCACGGCCGTGACCGCCACGCTCTCCACATCAGGGTGCGAGGCGATGGCGAGTTCGATGTCCATCGTGGAGAACTTCTCGCCTCCGCGGTTGATGATGTCCTTGCTCCGGCCGGTCATCTGCACCCAGCCCTGGTCGTCGACCACCCCGACGTCACCGGGGTAGAACCAGCCCTCCTCGTCGATCTGCGTCACGGTCAGTTCGGGGTCGGTGTATCCGGACAGCAGTTGCGGGCCCCGGATCCGCAGCTCTCCCACCGTTCCCGGCGGCAGCGGCCTCCGTTCGCCGTCCACGACCTGGATCTCCATGCCGCGCAGGATCCGGCCGTCCCACGCCCGGCGCCGGTCCAGCGGGTCGTGGCGCTCGGCGGCGGCGCAGACGCCGGCCGTCTCCGTCATGCCGTAGGCCCGGAAGGCGGAGACGCCCACCTGTGCGGCGCGGTCGACGAGAGGCGGCGGGATGGCGGCGCCGGCACAGGCGTAGACCGGCAGCCGGTGGCTCGGCGCCAGGCCCTTCTCGTACCGGTCCACCAGGTCGGAGAGGAACACGGTGGCGCCCATCATCAGCGACACCCGCTCCTGCTCGATGAGTGAGACCGCCTCGTCCGGCTGCCACCCGCGCATGATGACCGACCTGCCGCCGAGGAAGGCCGGGAAGATCACTCCAGCCACGAAGCCGCCGAGGTGGGACAGCGGCGTCGCCGCGAGGGTCACGGTGTGCTCGCCGGCTTCGAGCACCTCCTGGAAGTTGCGCATGTGCGCGAACAGGGCCCTGCTGGAGAGGAGCGCGCCCTTGGGTGCCGAGGTCGTGCCGGAGGTGTACAGGAGCAGCGCCGGCTCCTCCGCCGACAGCGGCTCCGGCAGTTCCACGTCGGTCTCCTCCGGACCTGGCGGCACCTGCTCCCATCCGTCCCGCTCTCCACCGACGACATAGCGCACCGCGGGGTTCAGGCCCAGTTCGGCGAGCAGGCCGTCGATCTCCTCTACCGGCCGCCGGCTGCTGAGCTCGGCCGCGGTGGCGATCGCCGCGGGCCGGCAGTCCTCCAGGATGCGGCGCATCTCGTGCTGACGGTAGATCGGCACGACGGGGACGTCGACCGCGCCGATCCTGAACGCCGCGACCTGCATGACCAGGGCTTCGAGCGAGTTGGGCAGCTGGACGAGCACACGGTCGCCCCTGCGGACGCCGCGCCGGACCAGGTCGGCGGCCACCGTCCTGGTCCAGCCGTCGAACTCGCCGTAGGTGACGCGCCTGCCCTCGAAGCAGAACAGCTCCCGGCCCGGGTGCCGCTTCGCCCGGGACGGCACCAGATCACCGATGCGCTCGTCGTTCCAGAGGCCTGTGGCCCGGTATGTCGCGTACCTGTATCCGGCGGACGCATGAGATGTGGTCGTCATCGACGTACTCCTCTCCGAGGGTGACTTCGCGCCCGGCGGGCCGGTCCCGGCTCCTCGGCGACCGGCCCGCGCTCGAACGCTTCTCGGCGCTTTCTGTGGCCGCCCCCACACCCTAGCTTAGTGAATATTAACTAGAAAGAGGGGAGCGTGATGTTCTTCGATCGTTTTCCCGGCTCAGGGGTGCCAGGACGCTGTTTCGGATCCTCAGCCCTGGAGGCGCTCAGTCGCCTTGCTCTTGCCGGAGCGCATGGCGGTCAGGCCGTCTGCGAGACGACGGGCGAACAGGCCGCGCTGGATCAGGTCCGCGGTGACGCGCAGTTCGTAGGCTGTGGCGCCGATGTGGTCCATGTTGCTCGCGCGCAGCGCGACCTCCTTGAGCACCGTCGTCAGCTCTGCGCCCGCCTCGGCGATGTGCTTGGCCAGGCGAAGGCCGTTCTCCCGGACGGTCCCGACCGGCACCACCTCGTCGACGAGGCCGACGCGCAGCGCCTCGTGCGCGTCGATCGGGTCGCCGGTGAACAGCATGCGCCGTGCCCGCTGTGCGCCGACCTTGCGCAGCATTCCGTGGTAGAAGCCGTTCATCGCGTACTTGACCTGGGTGGAGCCGAACGCGGCGTTCTCCGAGGCGACCGTGATGTCGCACATGTTCGCCAGGTCCATGCCGTAGCCCGGCGCCACCCCGGCGACCGCCGCGACGGTGGGCTTGCGGTAGTCGTAGACCGTCGTCATGAGCTTGCAGGCGAGGTCGTTGAAGCGGGTGAGCTCCTCACCCGAGATGCGCTCCAGGATGTCGAGCGCCCAGCCCGCGCAGAAGTAGTCCTCATTGCCGACGAACAGGACGGCGGCCACATCGTCGTTCTCGGCCCACTCCCCCAGGGCCGCGATTATCTCGCGGTGCAGCTCCCAGCCCAGCGCGTTGCGCTTCTCCGGGTGGTTGAGCTGGAGGATGCCGACACCGTCCTCGACCGACCTGATCAGGTACTGGTACTCGGTCATGATCAGTGATCCTTTCAATGGGTTGTGCAGAGGTCGTTCTGGTCGCAACCGTCGTCAAGCGGCGAGTTCCGTCAGGCGTTCGACGGCCGCGATCTGCGCGGCGTGTTCAGGGGAGAGCAGGTGCGCCTTGATGGCCGTGACGCCGGCCGCGCGCAGAGCGGCCAGGCGTTCCTCGATGAAGGCCGACGGGCCGATCAGCGAGATCGCGCGGACCAGGTCGTCGGGGACGGCCGCGGCGGCCTCCTTCTTCCGTCCCGCCAGGTAGGCGTCCTGGATGCTCCGGGCCGCGTCCTCATATCCGTAGCGGCAGGCGAGATCGTGGTAGAAGTTCTTCCCCCGGGCCCCCATGCCTCCGATGTACAGGGCCAGCTGGGGCCTGACCTCGTCCAGGAACGTCTCCAGTTCGACCTCGTTCTCGGTGAAGGCGACATGGATTCCGACGGAGATGTCCAGCTCGCCCAGTTCGGGAGAGCGCTTGGCTCGGCCGGCCGCCAGGCTCTCGCCCCATACCTCATGGGCCTTCTCCGGGTGAAAGAAGATCGGTTCCCAACCTTCGGCGACCTCGGCCACCAGAGCGACGTTCTTGGGGCCGATGGCCGCGACGCTGACCGGGATCCGTTCCCGCACCGGATGGTTGATGAGCTTGAGCGGTTTGCCCAGACCAGTGCCCGCCTCCGCCGGAAGCGGCACCTGGTAATGACGGCCCGAGTAGCTGACCCGCTCACGGCGCCAGACCTGGCGGCAGATCTCGATCGTCTCACGGGTCCGGCCGAGCGGCGCGTCATAGCGGAGACCATGGAATCCCTCGACGACCTGGGGCCCGGAGGCCCCGAGGCCGAGAGTGAAGCGACCTTTGGACACGTAGTCCAATCCGGCAGCCGTCATCGCGGTGAGCGTGGGCGTGCGCGAGTAGAGCTGCATGATCCCGGAGGTGAGCTCCAGCCGCTCGGTGCGCGCCGCCAAGTAGCCCAGCTGGGAGACCGCGTCGAACGAATATGCCTCCGCGACGCTCACCAGGTCCAGGCCCGCTTTCTCCAGCTCGGCCACGTGCGCCGCGTCTTTTCTGAAGTCACGGCCGTATCCGAGCTGCAGTCCGATGCGCATCGTCCTTGTTCCGTTTCTCTCGGGGTGTGTTCAAGGGGTGGAAACCGGCTTCAAGCAGTCCCGTCATGGGGGACGCTCGCGTCGAGTACGGCGCCGAGGAGAGCCTCCAGCTCGGCTCTGATCTGCGGGCGGGCGTGGAGATGGCCGACCCGGACGACGTCGTTCACGATGCCGCGAGCGGCGTGCACGAGCACGAGACTCTCGGCCTCGTCCAGCTCTGGACGCCGTAGCCGGAGCGCATTCGACCACTGCTCCACGTTGACGGACAGTTCAGCACTGATCCGGTGTCGATCCTCCGGAGGCAGGTTGATCGCCTCGGTCACGTAGACGCCGAACAGGTGCCGCTGCCGAACGCCGACCTCTATGTAGCCGCGCACCAGGTCGTCGAGCGCGGCGCCCCCGTTCTCCGCCTGGTCGACCACGAGCCGGTGCGCAGCCCGGGTGAAGGCCGTCACCAGCAGTTCCGACTTCGTCGCGAAGTGGTAGTAAATGCTCGGGCCGGTCAGACCGATCGCCGTCCCGATGTCGTCCAGGCTGACCGCCGCGTAGCCGTGCTCGTCGAACAGCCTGATCGCGGTCTCAAGCAGTTCCTCACTGCGGGAGCCTGGGGCCTCGCCTCGGTCCGGTACGAGCGGCGGAAGCGTGTCCGGAGCCGGCGGGGGAAACCGGGTAAGGGCCGCCGCAACCGCAGTGGCGGAGAGAACCCACCGATATACCTCCCGCGACAGCCGTACCCAGTTCGCCGACGGACTGGACAGCGTCCCCAGGATCGCCGTGACGAGCAGCGTGATCTGCTCATCGTCCAGGTCGGGACGTACTTCCCGTACTCGGTCGGAGAACCTGGTGACGAACGCGTCGAACCGGTTCTTGACCGTCGCGCGCTCATCGCCGTCCAGGTGCCGCATCTCTCGCTGCAGCAGGATCCACAGGTCTCGACGCTCCAGCGCCGCACCAGCCAGGTTGAGGAACAGGGCTTCCAAAGAGCCGTCCCGGGCGTCGGCCAAAGCGGCGTCAACCACGTCCAGTGCGTTGTCGATAGCGCCCGCGAGCAGGGCGTTCTTGTTCCGGAAGTGCCGGTAGACAGCCGGCGCGGTAACACCCACCGCGCCTGCCACACTCGCCAGTGAGACCTGGTGGAAGCCGTACCGGTGAAAGCGCCGTGCGGCCTCGTCCGCGAGCTGCCGTCTGCGCTGTTCGGTCCCGAGACGGCGCGTGCCGGGACGGCGATCGTCTCGTGTCGTCCGTTTCACGCCTCAGCCTTTCGTCCCAGTGCCGCGGCACCTTGTCGACCGCTCACCGCCCACTTGCTTAGTGAATATTAACTAGAATACAGTTCGCCCCGGTAAGCGCAAGTGACGAAGCAGCGGAGGGAAGCCGACCATGTCCACCTCATCGTCGATACCGGAGGCGTTCATCTACGACGCCATCCGCACCCCGCGCGGCCGCGGAAAGAGCTCGGGTTCCCTGCACACGATCAAGCCGGTGTCCCTGGTGGTCGGTCTGATCGACGAACTGCGCGCCCGGCACCCCGGCCTGGACCCTGCCGCGATCGACGACCTGGTTCTGGGAATCGTCTCCCCGGTCGGCGACCAGGGATCGGTTCTTCCCCGTACGGCGGCCCTGGCCGCCGGGCTTCCCGACTCGGTCGCCGGAATGCAGCTCAACCGGTTCTGCGGATCAGGGCTGGAGGCGGTCAACACCGCCGCTCAGAAGGTGCGCTCCGGCTGGGACCGGCTGGTGATCGCGGGCGGCGTGGAGTCGATGTCCCGGCTGCCCCTCGGGTCCGACGGCGGCGCGTGGTCGAACGACCCGGAGACCAACTTCGCGACGTCGTTCATCCCTCAGGGCGTGAGCGCCGACCTGATCGCCACGACCGAAGGCTTCACCCGCGAGACCGTCGACTCCTACGCCGAACGCTCCCAGCGGCTCGCCGCGGCCGCCTGGTCTGGCGGCTACTTCACCAAATCGATCGTGCCGGTGCGCGACCGCAACGGCATCACCGTCCTGGACCACGACGAGCACATGCGGCCGGAGACGACGGCCGCGTCTCTCGGCACGCTCAAGCCCTCCTTCGCCAGGCCCGGCGAGCAGGGCGGCTTCGACGCGGTGGCGCTCCAGCGCTACCACTGGGTCGAGCGGATCGAGCACGTGCACCACGCCGGCAATTCCTCGGGCATCGTCGACGGGGCGGCGCTGGTGCTGATCGGCGACGAGCGGATCGGCGCCCGGTACGGGCTCACCCCGAAGGGTCGGGTGGTCGCGACGGCGACCACCGGCGCCGACTCTACGATCATGCTGACCGGCCCCATACCGGCGACGCGCAAGCTGCTCGACCACGTCGGCCTGACCGTTGACGACATCGACCTTTTCGAGATCAACGAGGCCTTCGCCGCGGTCCCCCTCAAGTACGCCAAGGACCTCGGTGTCCCGCTCGACAAGATCAACGTGAACGGCGGAGCGATCGCGATGGGCCATCCGCTGGGCGCGACCGGGGCGATGCTCGTCGGCACCATGCTCGACGAACTCGAGCGGCGGCAGGCACGCCGCGCGGTCGTCACCTTGTGCATCGGCGCCGGCATGGGCGTCGCCACCCTCATCGAGCGGCTGTGAACCGCACCCACCGACTCCTTGGAGACAGCGCATGACGGACCACGAACACCCGATGTTCCGCTGGGAACAGGACTCCGACGGCATCGTGACCGTCACCATGGACGACCCTGACCAGTCGGCCAACACGATGAACGAGCGGTTCCGCGCCGAACTGCCCGTTCTCGTCGACCACCTGTACGCCGAGCGCGGCTCGATCACAGGCGTGATCATCGCCTCGGCCAAGAAGACCTTCCTCGCGGGCGGCGACCTGGGAATGATGATGCGGGCGACGACGGAGGATCTCGCCGAGGTCACCGCCATGCTCGACGGCGTCAAACACGCTTTGCGACGCCTGGAGACCCTCGGGCGGCCGGTCGTCGCGGCGATCAACGGAGCGGCGCTGGGCGGCGGATACGAGATCGCCCTCGCCTGCCATCACCGCATCGCCGTCGACCAGCCGCACGTCAGCGTCGGTCTCCCCGAAGTGACGCTGGGACTGCTGCCCGGCGCCGGCGGGACCACCCGCACGGTCCGCATGTTCGGCCTGCAGGCAGCACTGCAGGAGATCCTGCTGACCGGAAAGAAGTTCCGCCCGGCCGCCGCGCTGGCCCAGGGGCTCGTCGACGAACTGGTCGCCGACGCCGAGCAGTTCGCGAAGGCCGCCCGGGCCTGGATCCTGGCCAACCCCGAACCGGCCCAACCCTGGGACCGACCCGGACACCGGATCCCGGGCGGCACTCCGGCCGACCCGGCGCTGGCCGCCGTCCTGCCCTCCCTGCCCGCAGTGCTGCGCAAGCAGACCCACGGATCCCCCGCTCCCGCACCACGCAACCTGCTCTCCGCCGCGGTGGAAGGCGCACAGGTCGACTTCGACAACGCGCTGGCCATCGAATCGCGCTACTGCGCCGAGCTGATCTGCGGCCAGATCTCGGCGAACATCATCAAGTCGATGTTCTTCGACATGCAGGCCATCAATCGGGGCTCCAACCGGCCCGACGGATACCCGCAGCACAAGGCGCGCAAGGTGGTCGTGCTGGGAGCCGGGATGATGGGCGCCGGGATCGCCTACGTCAGTGCGCGAGCCGGCCTCGAGGTCGTCCTGAAGGACGTGTCCCTGGAGGCCGCCGAACGCGGGAAGGGCTACAGCGCGAAACTCCTGGACAAGTCCGTCCAGCGGGGCGCCCTCACCTCCGAACAGCGCGACGAGGTTCTGGCCCGCATCCGCCCGACCCTTGACCCGGCCGACGCCGCGAACGCCGACCTGCTGATCGAGGCGATCTTCGAGGATCCCGTGCTGAAGAAGAAGGCCATCGCCGAGGCGGCGGCCTACCTCGCGCCCGGTGCCGTGATCGCCTCCAACACCTCGACTCTGCCCATCACGGACCTCGCCGAGGCGGTCCCGGGGCCGGAGGACTTCATTGGGCTGCACTTCTTCTCCCCTGTGGACAAGATGGCACTTCTGGAGATCGTGGTCGGGGAGAGGACCAGCGACGCCACACTCGCCAAGGCGATCGACATCGCCCAGCAGATCGGCAAGACCCCCATCGTGGTCAACGACAGCAGAGGGTTCTTCACCACCCGCGTCATCCTGGAGTTCGTCAACGAAGCCATCGCGCTGCTCGGCGAAGGCGTGCCGGCGGCGTCGATCGAGCAGGCCGCCACCCAGGCGGGATACCCGGTCGGCGCCCTCACGCTCGTCGACGAGCTGTCACTCACGCTCCTGCGCAAGATCCGTGAGGAGACCATCGCGGGCCACCGCGCGGCCGGGATCGAGCAGCCCGTCCACCCCGCGGCGGCGGTGGTCGACCGCATGATCGACGAGTTCGAGCGCAAGGGGCGCGCGGCGGGCGCCGGTTTCTACGAGTACTCAGACGGCCGCAAGGCGGGCCTGTGGCCCGGCCTCAAGGACGCCTTCGGCGGCGCGAACCTGACGATCCCGTTGATCGACATGCAGGAGCGCATGCTCTTCGCGGAGGCCCTGGACACGATCCGCTGCCTGGACCAGGGGGTCCTCAGGTCGGTCGAGGACGCCAACATCGGCTCGATCCTCGGCATCGGCTTCCCCGCCTGGACAGGAGGGGTCATCCAGTACATCGACCAGTACGAGGGCGGCCTGCCGGGATTCACGGCCAGGGCACAGGAGCTCGCCCAGCGCTACGGCGAGCGTTTCATGCCGCCGACCTCACTCGTTCGCAAGGCTGAAAACAGAGAAAGCTACTCATGAGCCCCCAAGACCAGACGCGCCCGCTGGCGGGCCGCACGATCCTGATGTCCGGCGGCAGCCGCGGCATAGGCCTGGCCATCGCCGTTCGCGCGGCCCGCGACGGAGCGAACGTCGCGCTGCTCGCCAAGACCGACAAGCCCGACCCTCGGCTGCCGGGCACCGTGCACACCGCGGTGGCGGAGATCCAGGCCGCGGGCGGGAACGGCCTCGCCATCGTCGGCGACGTCCGCGACGAGCAGGACGTCGTCGGCGCGGTGGAACAGACCGCGGCCACCTTCGGCGGGATCGACATCGTCGTGAACAACGCCTCGGCGATCGCCCTCTCCCCCATCGGCAAGCTGCCGCTCAAACGCTACGATCTGATGCTCGACATCAACGCCCGCGGTACCTTCGCGCTGATCAGCGCAGCGTTGCCGCATCTCTACAAGTCCGACAACCCGCATGTCCTGACTCTCTCTCCGCCTCTGAATCTCGACCCTTACTGGCTGCGTGCGCACGCTCCCTACACCATCAGCAAGTACGCCATGACGATGCTGACGCTCGGTCTCGCCGGTCAGGAGCACCCGACACCGCTGGCGGCGAACTGCCTGTGGCCCAGGACTACGATCGCCACGGCGGCCGTCCAGAACATCGTCGGCGGGGACGCGGCGATGGCCGTGTCCCGCAGCCCCGAGATCATGGCCGACGCCGCTCACGCGATCCTCTCCCGCAAGGCCGCGGACTGCACCGGACAGTGCCACATCGACGATGACGTGCTGCGCGCTGAAGGCGTCACCGACTTCAGCGGCTACCGGTACGGAGACGCCACCGAAGCCGATCTCAAGATCGACCTGTTCCTGCCCGGAGGCGAGGATGCCTGACAGCACCGGCCGCACCGTGTACGGCGAGGAGCACGAGATGTTCCGCCAGACCGTGCAGTCCTTCATCAAGACCGAAGTCGCCCCCTACGACGAGGAGTGGGAGGCGCGCAAAATCGTCGACAGGTCGATGTTCCGCAAGGCGGGCGAGGCCGGGATGCTGATGTTCCCCACCTCGGAGGAACACGGCGGCACCGGCATCGACGACTGGCGCTTCAATGCGGTGCTGAACGAGGAGTTCGGCCGGTCCGGATACGCCTCGGCAGGACTCGGGCTCGCTCTGCAGAACGACGTGGTCGGACCATACATGCTCGATCTAACCGATGAGGAGCAGAAAGCACGCTGGCTGCCGGGCATGACCTCGGGTGAACTGATCGGCGCGGTCGCCATGACCGAACCGGGCACCGGCAGTGACCTGGCCGGCATCGCGACCCGCGCGGTCCGCGACGGCAACGACTACATCCTCAACGGCTCCAAGACCTTCATCTCCAACGGGCAGAACGCCGACCTCGTCGTCGTCGCCGCCCGCACCTCTGACGACAGGCACCGCGGCCTGACCCTGTTCGTCGTCGAACGGGGCATGCGGGGCTTCGAGCGGGGACGGAACCTCGACAAGCTCGGCCTGCACGGCCAGGACACCAGCGAGCTGCACTTCACCGACGTGCGCGTGCCGGCCGCCAACCAGCTCGGCGCGGAGGGCGAGGGCTTCTTCCAGCTCATGCGAAATCTCCCCCAGGAACGGCTCTCCCTCGCGGTGACCGCAGTCGCCGCCGCCGAGGGTGTCCTGGCCCGCACTCTGGAGTACGTCACCGAACGCCGCGCCTTCGGCCAGCCGGTCGGAAGCTTCCAGAACAGCAGATTCCTGCTGGCCGAACTGCACACCGAAGTCGACATCGCCCGTGTCTTCGTGGACCACTGCGTGGCTCTGCACGCGGAAGGACTGCTGAGCTCCGTCAAGGCCGCCAAGGCGAAGTGGTGGTGCAGCGAGCTGCAGGTCCGGGTCGCCGACCGCTGCCTGCAACTGCACGGCGGCTATGGCTACATGCGCGAATACCCGGTCAGCCGGGCCTTCGCCGACGCCCGTATCCAGACCATCTACGGTGGCACCACCGAGATCATGAAAGAGATCATCGGCCGTGACCTTGGTCTCTGAGCCCGCCGCGACGAGTGCGCCGGTGACGCTCACCGTGAGCGACGGCGTCGCCCTGATCGGTCTTTCCCGGCCCGAGCAGGGCAACGCCATCGATCTGCCGATGGCTCGCGCCCTGCGCGACACGGCGGCCGAAGTCGATTCCCTCTCCGAGGTCGGCGCGGTCGTCCTGTTCGGGCACGGCGCCCAGTTCTGCGTCGGCGGCGACCTCCGGGAGTTCGCCGCCGCGCGGGCGCCCGGTGAGTTCATCGCCGAACTCGCCGGGACCGCCCACGAGGCACTGCTCGGACTGCGCGCATTGACCGTCCCCTTGGTCAGTGCCGTCCACGGCGCCTGCGCCGGCGGGGGGATCGGATTCGCCCTCGCCGCCGACATCGTCCTGGCCGAACGCACCAGCCGCTTCCTCGTCGCCTACACCGCCGCCGGATTGTCCCCCGACTGCGGTGTGTCCTGGCAGCTGACCAGGAGGCTCGGCCCGGCCGTGGCTGGCGACCTGATCCTGACCAACCGGCCGCTGAACGGCGAAGAGGCGGCCCGGCTGGGCCTGGTCAGCAGAGCGGTCGAACCCGGAACCGCGTACGAGGAGGCGCTCCGGCTCGCGCGTTCCCTCGCCGACGGCCCCCGGGAGGCACTGACCCGTTCCAGGCGCCTCATTCACAGCGCCGCCATCACCCCGCTGGAACAGCACCTTCAGCACGAAGCCGAGTCGATCACCGCCCTGATCCAGACCCTTGACGGTTCCGAAGGCGTCGCCGCCTTCCTCGCCAAGAGACGTCCGAACTTCACCAGACCCCACCGAGGTGTTCGAACATCATGACCCACAGCGACATCCCCGACACCGCTTTCCTCCGCCAGTTCGCCACCGACTGGCTCGCGGCCTGGAACTCACACGATACGGAACAGGTCCTGGCCCTGCTCCACCCCGACATCGTCTGGGACGACACCGTCTTCTGGACCGAGGTCATTCGCGGCCAGGACGCCATGCGCGAATACGTCGACCGCATCTGGAAGGCGATGCCCGACGTGCAGTTCGAGGAGATCCAGCTCTTCACCGCACCGGAAGACGGCCGGGCGCTCGTCCTGTTCCGCCAGGAGGGCAGCGGCCCGCCCCAACTCGATCCCACCCGCCGCTTCTCCACCTACGGCTGCGACATCTTCCTCACGTTCACCGACGGCCTGCTCTCCCACTACCTGGGGCAATACGAGATCACCGAGATGATGCGCCAGCTTGGAGCCCTGCCACCCCGCAACGGGAAGATCGGCGGCGCCTACCTCCTCTCCTTGCTCGGCGGGCGGCATAAGGCGCCCTCCCCGCACAACTCCGGGGAAAGCAAGATCCCGCAAGCTACCAGCCGGTAGATCGGCGCTCGCGCGGCCTGCGGGGCGGAGACTTCCCGATCCACTACGCCTCATCATGCGAGGCGGATCCTCGCATAACGTTCAGCAGTGATCATTCTTGGCCTGTACGGCCAGCAGTCGTAAGCGCCTCCTGCAAAGTGATCACGTGGGATGACTTCCGCTTTTCGAGAAGGGCTGAGACGTCGACCAGTTCCTTGCGGGCGTGGCGGTTCAGTTCGACGGCATCGGCCACGATGGGCAGACTCACCGTTACGGCCGCCGTCGCGTCTCCGGCCTCGGCGTGGGCCTTGGCCAGACACGAGCCGTACCAGGCACGATCGCGCTTGTAGGTCTCCGACAGGCCGGACAGTCCGTCCGTCAGCAGGTCGATCGCCTTGGGCCAGTTCGCAAGGTGCAGCTCGGTCATGCCGCGCTGGAGTCGGAACCAGGTCTCGTCGTAGAAGTACATCCACACCGGCTCGTCGTCGGCATGCTCGGCGGCCCGGCGGATCAGCGCCTCGGCCTCGTCCAGCAGCGTGCGAGCGGGCCTGGCATCACCGGCGAGCGCGTGACCTCGGGCGGCCATCTGCGCGGCCATCCCCCGCACACCCGGCGTCACCCGGCCATCGTGCCAGCGGACCGCGTCGGCGAGCCGGACACACCTGCGGACGTTGCCCGCGCTCCAAGCCTGGTGGGCCTTCATGCTGAGCGTGGTGGTGGCCATGTTCACGTCGCCGATCTCCAACGCCCAGTCATGGGCACGGTCGTACCAGGCCAGAGCGGCGGCCTGGTCGTCAATGTCCAGGGACATCCACGCGACGAACTGGGCGTACTGCGAGGCCAGGTCAACCACCGTGTCGGCCAGCGATCCGCGGGCGCCCTGGGCAAGCTCGACCACCACACCAAGCTGTTGCCGCACGATGCCGAGCAACGGACGCGAGCCGATGGTGTCCTCGACCTTGCGATGTTCGGCAAGACAGGTCGCCAGCCAGTCCACAGTGCGCTGATCCACCCGGCTGGGCTGCTGGACACTACGGGCGACCCGCTCGAACAGATCGGCATCGGGTGCGACGGTCGGCAGAGGCAGCGCGGGCACCGGGAGGCTGGGGCGCTCGGCGAGGTCGAACAGGTCGGCCTCGGTGCTCCGCAGCACGCGGGCGTACAGCAGACGGACGAGAGTCACCGCTGGTCGATCACTGAGGCTCGAGCGACCTGGACGGCGCTGCTGTCCGGAAAAACCCGGTAGAGACGGGCATGGCGGCGTGTGCTGTCGCCTCAAGCTGCGTCGAACCAGGGCTTGCCGGCAGCCCAGTGCCTGACCCATCCGGCGAACCCAGGATTCCCCGTGGTGAAGCCGAACTCGGCGCCGAAGGGGACGGCGCCTTCGCCGCTGATCTGCCAGACGTGCCCCCGATGTGGTCCGCTGATGATGAGATGCCAGTACATGGCGCACCCGTCGGTGCCCAGAACGATCGAGCCATGGTCGTAGACCTGCTCAAGAACAGGATCGACCTCCTCCTGAGGACGAGGATCCTCTTCCCACATCCACATCTTCGTCAGCGGAAAGGGCTGGGCCAAGACCCGCCGCGGTCGGTCATCTCCCCAGTCACCGGGCAGTTCGGCCAACGGCACAAGCCCATAGCCCGGCGGCCCCGAGTCGGACCCGTCGCAGATCTCGGCGACGAACGTTCGATACGGCTCCGGCAAGACGATCCCATGCTCTGCCTCGAAGGCGTGCACGGCATCCCAACCCAGTGGTGGTTCACATGCCTCGACATCGAAGGCGGCGCGAAGAGCGGCGAGGCCGACAGGGTCGGCGTGATCAGTATCCATGCGGCCAATAGTTATCATCACTCGCAGACAAAGCGCATCGACGAATTCTTAGTCCGGAAAAGCAGCGTCGTCCTGACCGAAGAGACCGCCGCAGCGCTCCGCGTGGAGGGCGTGATCGTGAAGGTTGAGCACCGCGACATCGGCAAGCCGGTCTTGCCCTCCGCCCCCCTGCGGCGATGCACTCACAGTCCTTTGCGGGCAGCTTCGAACGAGGCATCAGCGGGCGCCTACCTTGAACATGATCACTTAGTGCTTGCCGAAGCCTTGGTCACATTCGCCCCAAGGCATGGGTGACAGGTGCTACCTTCGGTCAGTCTGTCGTGCGTCGTTTGCGGGTATCGCATGTCAGGCGGCCGAGATTGGCCCTGATCGATCTCATCGGTGCCCGTACGGAGGAACTGCGGGCGCTCGTCTGGTCAGAGTTGGATCTCGGCGGCAAGCCCAATACCGACACTCCCCCGTGGATCGCCATGTGGTGCTCCGTACGGGAAGGCGGCGACACCAGGACCCGGAAGTCTCGGAGATCCCTCGCGCTGCCTCGTCGGTGTGTTGAGGCCCTACGGGAGCACCGGGCGCAGCAGGGCAGGGAACGCGAGGCGGCGGGCGCGAAGTGGCAAGAGAACGATCTCGTCTTCGCCTCCCTGGTCGGCACTCCCCTGGACTCCCACAACGTACGGCGGGCGTTCCGGAAGATCGTGAAAGACGCCGGGCCGCCCGCGAAGGACTGGACGCCGCGGGAGATGCGGCACGGCTTCGTCTCGCCGCTCTCCGGCTCCGGCATCCCCCTGGAGGACATCGCGCGCCTCGTCGGCCACAGCGGGACGGCGGTCTATCGCAAGCAGATCCGCCCGGTCCTGCTCGGCGGGGCGGAGGCGATGGACCGGATCTTCACGTGACGGGAGCGGTGGTCACCCGGAACGCAGAAAGGGTGCCACCTTTTCGGATGACACCCTTGCCGACCAGTGAAAACCTGGTCGGGACGACAGGATTTGAACCTGCGACCCCTTGACCCCCAGTCAAGTGCGCTACCAAGCTGCGCTACGTCCCGGTTGTGCTGCGCACCTCTCGGGTGCACGTCATAACCTTAGCGCAGATCGGGTGGGCTTCGCACACGGCGACGTCCGCCAGGACAGGCGATCGCGCGAAAGGTGAGGGTGCGTGGGGCGCAAGGCGTTGATCGACCAGGAGGAGCTGCGGCGGCTGGCCGGACGAGGGCTGTCGAACGCGGAACTGGCGGCGCGGTTCGGGGTGAGCGAGTCCGGGATCTTGCAGGCGAAACGGGCCGCCGGGCTCTCGAAGCCGATGCTCGATCACTCGCGGGCCATCCCCTGGAAGCTGGACCGCGCGCACAGCCAGTCGGGGCCCGCGACGAACCTGCGGAACCTGTCGTCCGTGGCGCAGGGGCGGGCGATCCCCACCGAGAAGCTCAACACCGCACTGCGCTGGGCCGGGCGGCTGGTCGCCGCCGGGCTGGACGTCTCGTACGAGTCCGGCAGGGGGTTCACCGAGGTTCCCGCCTCCACGGATGACTGGCTGGCCGCCAGGGTGCTGGCCGAGGCCCGCAGAGCTCTCGATCTCCCCGAGGAGCAGGCCTGACGGGCCGGCCGGGGAGAGCCGAACACTCCGCGGACCGGAGATGAAGGGCCTGGCACCGTTCGCCCTTCGGGAGTGCGAGCCCGGCCTGGGAACCGGGCACCGGTTCACACTCCGGTCCCCACACCGAGGGGGAAGGTCCGGCCCGCAGGCCGGTGAATAGGAGGTCGGCCCGGGATTCCCGCCGTGTGAATTCATACGCGGCCGCCGAAGCCGGGAACCGCATTCGAAAACGCAGTAAAAGAATATCCAATACCCGACAGGACCTGCCAAAACATCAAATCTAGATGAAGTGGCGGGGAGGCAATAAATGTCGGCACTCGGTTTCGAGGCCTGACCCCAGGGCAGCGCACGGGGACAAGCGCCTACACAACCGGAGGCAGACATGTCCACCGTGATCTGGGTGGCCGTCGCGGTGGTGGTGATCGCCGCAGTCGGCTATCTCGTGCTGCAGCAGCAACGCCGGCATCGACTTCGTGACCGCTTCGGCCCCGAATACGAACGTACCCTGCAGGAGCGTGACAGCAGGCGCGACGCCGAGCAGGAGCTCAGAGCCCGTGAGCAGCGCTTCAGCTCCCTCGACATCCGCGCTCTGGACGCTCAGACACGCGAGATCTACGCACGGAAGTGGATGGAGGTCCAGGAACGTTTCGTGGACGCTCCCGGTTTCGCGGTGACGGAGGCCGACCATCTGGTGACTTCCGTGATGGCCGAGCGGGGCTACCCGACCGAGAACTTCGAGCAGCGGCTCTCCGACCTGTCCGTCGCGCACGGCCGCACTCTCGACCACTACCGGCAGGCCCACGAGATCAGCAGCAGGGCCGCCCACAAGGAGGCCTCCACCGAGGAGCTCCGGCAGGCCATGGTGCACTACCGCGCCCTGTTCGAGGAACTGCTCGCGGCTCCCGGCAGCGAGGTGAACGGTGAGCGGAGTCCCCAGCACGCCGATCTCGCCGACCGTGACCCCCATCACCACGACCCCAGACAGACGAACGCCGCCGCCCCCGAGACCACGGACGGCAACGAGCGAGCCTACCGACGCGATCCCCAAGGACGGTGACCCGACGTGAACAGTCGACTCAACCCGGACAACGACCGGCTGGTCCACAAGACCGACGAGGACATGGCACCCGAGTTCCAGGAGCCACACCACGGTGACGCCTCGCGCGTCACTCCGGACGCCGGCACGCGCGACCCCCTGACCGGCGACCGGGACGACGTCATCACCGGCGAACCGGTCGGCGACCGGCGCGGTGTGCCGGCCGACCTCGACGGCGGCGAGCTTCCCGGTGACCCGGCCGTCACCCCGGGCGCAGCCGTGACCGGCACCGGCGTGCACGACGCCGTGCCCGCCACGGGCTCCCCGGTGACCCCCGGGCTCCCCGGGAGCGCCGCGGACCGGCGGGGCGACGTGCTCGACGAGGACGCGGCCCTCGTCGACGGCGACCGGGCCGGCCGGGCACCCGGCACGGCCGAGACCCTCTTCCACCATGACTCCGACGATGTGCTGCGGCGCTGGCAGGAGGTCCAGGCCGGGTTCGTCGACGACCCGCGTGACGCGGTGCAGCGGGCCGACTCCCTGCTCGACGAGGTCACGAGCTCCTTCAGGAACGCTCTGCAGGCCCGGGCCACCGAGCTTCAGGGACGCTGGAAGAACACCGAGAAGAACGACACCGAGGATCTGCGGACCGCCCTGCGCGACTACCGCGCAACCCTGGAGCAGCTTCTGCACATCTCCGCTGGGACGAGGTGACCATGCTCGCCATCGCCGCCGCCGTCGTGTTCGGTCTCGGGCTCCTGCTCGACCTGGTCAACACCAGGATCGGCGGGATCAGCGGGACGACCTTCCTGCTCCTCGGACTCCTCCTCCTCGCTCTGCACCAGGCCGGGATCGGCTCGGCCGGCCCCCGGACCACCACCGGGGGCGGAGGCTGGCGCCGCAGGCGCTGACCCCCG
>NZ_JBFAOJ010000129.1:0-22647 GCF_040675205.1 Streptosporangium sp. NPDC049644
GCTGGAGTCCCGGCTGGTGCCGCGTGGCTACGCGCTGCTGTCGCGGTACGCGGACGAGACGGGCATCTCGGTCGAGCCGACCGGAGCCGTCCTGGTCGCCTGGGACGACGACCAACTCGCCGCGCTGCCGGGGCTGCGGGACAAGGCCGTCGCCAACGGCTACCACGCCGCCGAGATCGTCGGCCGGGACACCGTCTACGAGACCGTCCCCGCTCTTGGACCGGGCGCCCTCGGCGGGATGACCGTGCCCGGCGAGTCGATCATCGATCCGTGGTCCACCACGCTCGCCTTCGCCTACGACGCGCTGGCCCGGGGCATCGACCTGCGGCTGGGCACCCGGGTCGAGTCGGTGGAGGCCGGGCCGGAGCTGACCACGCTGCGCACCTCGGGGGCCGATATCGCGGCGCGGTGGGTGGTCAACGCGGCCGGGCTCGGCGCGGACGTCATCGACGCCCTCTTCGGCCACCGGCGGTTCTCCGTGACGGCCCGGCGAGGCGAGCTGATCGTGTTCGACACGGCCGCCCGGCCGCTGGCGCCGAAGATCGTGCTGCCGGTGCCGACCTCGCGCGGCAAGGGGGTGCTGATCAGCCCGACCGTGTTCGGCAACGTGATGCTCGGCCCCACCTCCGAAGACCTGCCGGACCGCACCGACACCTCCACCTCCGAGGCCGGCATCGCATCGCTGCTGGAGAAGGGCCGCCGGATCATGCCGTCACTCTTGGAGGAAGAGATCACCACTTCCTACGCCGGGCTCCGCGCCGCCACCGAGCACGGCGACTACGTCGTCGACGTGGACGCCGGGCATCGCTACGCGTGCCTCGGCGGGATCCGCTCCACCGGGCTGACCGCGAGCATGAGCATCGCCGAGCACCTGCGTGACCTGCTCGACGAGGCCGGGCTGCCGCTCAAGCCGCGCTCCGACCTGCCACCGCCGGTGCGGGTGCCGGTGCTCGGCGAGGCGTTCGCCCGGCCGTACCAGAGCGATGAGCTGATCAGGGCGGACGCCGAGTACGGGCGGATCGTGTGCTTCTGCGAGAAGGTGACGAGGGGCGAAATCCGCGACGCGTTCGCCGCGCCGATCCCGCCGCGCGACCTGAACGGACTGCGCCGCCGCACCCGCGCGACGCTGGGCCGCTGCCAGGGGTTCTTCTGCGGCGCCGAAGTCGGCCGACTGTTCGGCGAGGCCACCGGAACGAGGGACTGAGGAATGGAGACGATGAGGCCCGCGGTGGCCGTCGTCGGCGCGGGGCCCGCCGGGCTGACCGCCGCCGCCGAGCTGGCCGGCCTGGTCGACGGCGAGATCCTGGTGCTGGAGCGCGAACGCGTACCGGGAGGCATCCCCCGGCACAGCGACCACACCGGCTACGGCCTGCGCGACCTGCGCCGGGTGATGAGCGGGCCGGGATACGCCCGGCTGCTGCACCGCCGCGCCGAGCGAGCCGGGGCGCGCATCCTCACTGAGGCCACGGTCACCCAAGTGTCCGGCGACCGCGAGCTGGAGGTGACCACCCCGTCCGGGCTGCTGCGCGTCGAGCCCCGCGCGCTCGTGCTGGCCACCGGCGCCCGCGAACGTCCCAGGCCGGCCCGGCTGATCACCGGTGACCGGGGCGCCGGGGTCTACACCACCGGGCACCTGCAGAACCTGGTCCACCTCCATCACGGGCGGCCCGGCAAGCGGGCGGTCATCGTCGGGGCCGAGCTGGTGAGCTGGTCGGCGGTGCTGACCCTGCGTGAGGCCGGCTGCCGCACGGTGCTGATGACCACGTCGCAGCCGGTCCCCGAGTCCTACGCCGCCTTCCACCTGCCGGGCCGGGCGCTGCTCCGGGTGCCCGTGGCCACCGGCACCCGCCTGGTCTCCGTCGAGGGCGACGCCGGCCGGGTGAGCGCCGTGGTCGTCGAGCACGTCGGCACCGGGCGGCGGCGCCGGGTCGAGTGCGACACCGTGGTGCTGACCGGCGACTGGATTCCCGACCACGAGCTCGCCCGGGGCACCGGGCTCCACCTCGACCCGCGCAGCCGCGGCCCCGTCGTGGACACCGCGCTGCGCACCAGCCGCCCGGGCGTCTTCGCCGCCGGCAACCTGATCCACCCGGTCGACACCGCCGACATCGCCGCCCTGGACGGCCGGCACGTGGCCGCCGCCGCCCACCGCTGGCTGGCCGACGAGCGGCTGGGCGAGGTCGCCTTCGACATCGAGGTGGACGCCCCGCTGCGCTGGGTGGCCCCGTCGGTGGTCCGCCGCGGCGACCCGCCCCCCTCCCGGGGCCGCCTGCTGCTGTGGACCGACACCCTGGTCCGCTCCCCTGTCGTACGGGTCCACCAGGCCGGCCGGCCGCTCGCCCGCCGCCGTCTCCCGTGGCCCGCGTCCCCCGGCCGGGTGTTCCGGGTGCCCTGGTCGCTGCTCGCGCGGGCGGAGCCGGACGCCGGGCCGGTACGGCTCTCGCTAGAGGGATGACCCATGCACGACTTGTCGTACACACCTTCATGTATTGGACAGATCAATGAGCAGTAAGGTTGGCGCCGGAGTATGAGTGCTCTCTCGTCGGTCACCGTCATCGGCGGTGGCGCGGTCGGCCTGGCCACCGCCTACTACCTGCGGAAGGCCGATCTCGACGTCACGGTCATCGAGTCCGGCCGGCCCGGCCGGTCGACCTCGTGGGGCAACGGCGGCTGGCTCAGCCCGGTGCTGAGCATCCCGACGCCCGGGCCGGGCATGCCGAGGATGGGCATCGTCGAGTCGTTCCAGCGTGACTCCGCCGTGGCGGTCCGGCCGCACGCCGCACCGAGCATGATCCCGTGGCTGCTGCGGTTCGCCCGCCACTGCACCCGGTCCGCCTTCGAGAGCGGCTCGGCCCGGCTGGGCGCGCTGTCCCGGGAGATGTTCGACGGCTTCGACGAGCTCGACGACCTCGGCGTGCCGGTCGAGGTGCCGCGCCAGGGCAACCTGCGCGCCTGCCTGACCGAGGCCGAGGCCCGCCACCAGCTCGCCGGGCTTGCCCCGATGCGCGCCGCCGGCTACGCCGTGCCCGACCGGATCATGTACGCCGAGGAGATCCACGAGCTGGAGCCGGAGCTGTCCGACGACGTGCGCTCCGGATTCAACCTGCCCGAGGAGCGGCACGTCGACCCGGGGGCGTTCTGCGACACGCTGGCCGAGTACCTGGTCAAGCAGGGCGTGCGCCTGCTCGCCGACACCCGGGTGACCGGGGTGCGCGCCTCCGGCGGCCGGGTCACCGCCGTCGAGACCACAATCGGGCAGGTCCGGACCGACGCGCTGGTGGTCGCCGCCGGGCTGGACACTCGTCTGATCGCCGGCTGGCTCGGCGCCCGGCTGCCGATCCGGGGCGGCAAGGGATACAGCTTCTTCGTACCGTCCGAGCACTCCCCCTCCCACCCCCTCTACCTGTCGCACACCAAGGTCGGGGTGACCCCGCTCAAGGGTGGTTACCGGGTGCTGGGCGGCATGGAGCTGGCCGACGAGACGCTGCGGATCAATCCGCGGATGATCCGGGGCATGATCCGCGTCGCCCGCCGCTACCTGCGGCACATGCCCGCGACCGAGTCGCTTGCGGAGCTGCCCGACCTCTGGGCGGGTCTGCGCCCGATGACTCCCGACGGCCTACCGGTCATCGACCGCCTCCCCGACCTGTCCAACGCTTATGTCAACTCCGGCCACGGCATGCTCGGCGTCGGCCTGTGCATGGTCTCCGGCGCCGCGCTGACGGACTTCATGGTGAACGGCCGCCGCCCCGACGTCCTGGCACCCTTCGTCGCGACCCGCTTCTGACATCCTTCAGCCGCCTGGACGCCTGGGCCGGGACGTGGCGCGTGCTCCATGTGCCCGGGACACCGGGCGGGCGAGGCTTCGGGTGTTCGAAGAGCCGGGATCACCGGCTCGGAAACCCCGAGGAAGGGAAACACTCATGAAGCGCACGCTCGCCGCCGCAGGGTTCGTGATCGCCCTGGCCGGCTTCGCCCAAACCGCCGCCGCGGAGACCGCCGGGGCCCGGCAGTCGGGCACGGTGGCGTCGGCCGCCTCGCCCGTCGATCTGCCCGTGCACCGGGGCAAGTTCTGGTTCCACAGCGACTGCATCACGGCCGGTCAGCAGGGGGTCGATCGCGGACACCGGTCGCAGTACCAGTGCGCGGAGGGCTGGATGCGGAACCTGTGGACCGATCGCTGACGGCCGAATGACGGGAACTCGGGATCTCCCCCTCTGGTCATCCCGAGCCCAGCCCCGCGTCACGGGCCCTGACGATCGCCGCAGCCCGGTCGGGCACCCGCAGCTTGACGAAGATCGAGCCGACGTGGTTGCGCACGGTCTTGTCCGTGACGAACAGCCGCTGGGCGATCTGCCGGTAGCCGAGCCCCTGGGCCAGCAGGTCGAGGATCTCGCGCTCCCGGGCGGTCAGGGTGGGAACGCCTCTTTGGCCGGGGCGCCCGAGAAGGCGGCGAACAGCCGGGCCAGACGTTCGGCCATGTGCGGGCTGAACACCGCGCCACCCCGGCAGACCGTGCGCAGGGCCAGCAGGATCTCCTCACGTACCGCGCCCTTGAGGAGGTAGCCACGGGCCCCGGCGCGGATCGCTGCCAGCAGGTTGTCGTCGTCCTCGGACATCGTCACTCGGACACGGCCCTTTCCCGTTGCCGCGCGCACAAAGCCCCGCCGCCTGTGATTGGCGACGGGGCACAGGAGATGCAGGTTCAGCCCTTGTAGTTGAACACCTGGCGCAGCGTGTGCTGGATCGCGACCAGGTCCTTCTGGTCCGCCATCACCTGGTCGATCGACTTGTACGCCTGCGGGTGCTCGTCCACCAGAGCGGCGGCGCGGTTCGCGTTCCAGGTGCGGCCGCGCATCGCCTCGGTCAGGGACGCGGCCGTCAGCTCCCGCTTCGCGCGGGTACGCGACATCCTGCGGCCGGCTCCGTGGGAGCAGGAGTTGTACGACATCGGGTTACCGAGCCCGCGCACGATGTATGAGCGCGTCCCCATCGAGCCTGGGATCACGCCCTCGTCGCCGGTGTCGGCCTTGATGGCTCCCTTACGGGTGATCCACAGGTCCTTGCCGTCGTACGTCTCCTGCTGCGTGAAGTTGTGATGGCAATTGATCGTCCGGAGCCGCTGCCCCTTACCGACGACCTGGAACAGGGCGTTGCTCAGCACCTTGTCCATCTGGGCGCGCGAGGCCATGGCGTAGTGCTGCGACCACAACATGTCCTCGATGTAGGCGGTGAACTCCGGGGTGTCCTGCACCAGGTAGGCCAGGTCCGGGTCCTCCAGGCCGATGGCCTGCTTCTTCATCATCTTCTTGGCGTCGACGATGTGCTTGGTGGCGAGCAGGTTGCCGATGCCGCGCGAGCCTGAGTGCAGCACCGTCCAGACCCGGTCACGCTCGTCGAGGCAGACCTCGACGAAGTGGTTGCCGGACCCGAGGGTGCCGAACTGCAGGGACACCTTCTTCTCCTGATGAGGGGTCAGGTCGGTGTGCGGGCGGCCGAGGTCGCTCAGCGCGCGGTCCATGAACGGGTCGTCGTGGCCCTTGCCGACGCCGGCGGGAATTCGCTTCTCCACCAGCGGCATCAGGGCGTCGAGGGTGTCCGGGAGGTCGGTGGCGGTGAGCGTCGTCTCGGTCGCGACCATGCCGCAGCCGATGTCGACGCCGACGGCGGCCGGGATGATCGCTCCTTCGGTGGGGATCACCGAGCCGACCGTCGCGCCGATGCCGATGTGAGCGTCGGGCATGAGAGCGACGTGTCCGGAGACGATGGGCAGGCGGGCGGCGCGTGCGGCCTGCATGATCGTACCCTCGTCGATCTCGCTGGCCCACGACACCAGGTTCGGTGCGGGCTGGTTCGGCATTGTGATCTCCTTCGTTGCGAGATCCAGTTTGCCCACGTCCAACGTGATATCCCACTGGTTTTCGGGCGGGCGAAGCGCACCATGGCTGCTTGCCATTCTCCTCCGGCCCGCTGCGCCGTTATTCGTGGCCCCGGGGCGGCACCAATTCCGTCTGTGCGGGTTGCATAGGGAAACGGTGCACGTCGTGGGTAGACGCACACGCGAAGACGAGGGTGACACCTCTGTCAGGCCATACCAGCGACAGCACTCCGTACAGGGCTCTGTCTCTCCTTCGTCAGCCGGGGTCCGACTGTTCCCGTTCTCGGGCCATCCGGCGAGCAGTGGTGATGCGCTGCCGTGCGAGTTCGGTCCAGAAGGGTTCGCCGTGCCGGTGGCTGCCGCCGTAGTGCCATTCCGAGACCATGAGCGTCTTGCCTTCGACAGGGTCCGGCAGGGTCCGGCAGGTTCCCGGCTCGCAGGACGCGGAGCATCTGCTCGAACTCGTCGCGCACCACGCCGTCCTTGGCGGCCGACTTGTCGTTGTCCGTGAACGACCGCACGATCTTCTAGCCGAGTCGCTCGGCGGTTCTCCGGTTCACCTTGCGCTGATCAGCGACGGTGTGTTCATTCTTGGCCTTGTCCGCACTCGCCCGTTCGTAGCCGACCACCGGGACGAGATCCATGCGCGCCTCCCAGAAGCTCATGCCTAGAGCGATGTTGTACCACCACAACTACGTGGCGCAGGAACGCTGCGACGGTGTGGACGTGCTCGTCACCTGCAAGGGGGCGATTCGCGCCGGATCGGGTGAGTTCGGCATCATCCCCGGTTCGATGGCGACCGGGACCTACATCGTGAAAGGGCTGGGCAACGCCGACGCGTTCAACACGGTCTAGCCAGGAATCCCGGCCCTTCAGGACTCTGTTGCCCGATTCATTTTGGATCTTCGCGATCTGTGTCCCGCATCGGGTGACGACATCGGACGCCGACCGATGGCAATCAGGCAACAAAGTCCTTCAGGGCCGGGAAGCTGACCTCGGCCTCGCACGGCGCGGGTCGCCGGATGAGCCGGACCAAGGCGAAGAAGACCTTCACCCTGGAGGACTTCAAGGCGCAGACCGCCGGCGTCGAGTGCCGCAAGGACAGCGGGGTGATCGACGAGATCCCCGGTGCCTACAAGGACATCCAGTCGGTCATGGCCGCGCAGACCGACCTGGTCGAGGTGGTCGCGCACCTGCGGCAGCTGGTCTGTATCAAGGGCTGAGCGGTCGGTCCGCGACCAGGATGTGCGCCGTTTCGAAGGACGTGAGGACGCGAGGACATGGGGACCTCAGGGACCGGATCGTCCGGACAGGCCCAGCGATACCCCAAGGAATCAACCCTCTCGTGGTGATGTTGGAGTGGTCGAAGCCCGTTTAGGGTCGGGTGGGGGGCCGGCCATAGGCTGGCCCCCTGTTCGACAAGTGACCGACTGGGAGGTGGCGCCCCGTGTTGCAGGATTCGTTCGGTCGTGTGGCGACCGATCTGCGGGTGTCCCTCACGGACCGCTGCAACCTGCGCTGTTCCTACTGCATGCCGCCCGAGGGCCTGGAATGGTTGCCCAACCCCGAACTGCTGACCGCCGACGAGATCGTCCGGTTGGTCACCATCGGGGTGGAGCGGCTGGGCATCACCGAGGTCCGCTACACCGGGGGCGAGCCCCTGCTCCGTCGCGAACTGGTCGACATCGTGACCCGCACCACCGCGCTCGGCCCCACCCCGCAGGTCTCGCTGACCACCAACGGGATCGGGCTGAGCCGGATGGCCGCCTCCCTGGCCGCCGCCGGCCTGCACCGGGTCAACGTCTCCCTCGACACCCTCGACCGAGAGACCTTCAAGAAGCTCGCCCACCGTGACCGGCTGGCCGACGTTCTTGCGGGCCTGGAGGCTGCTCACGCCTCCGGCCTGCGCCCCGTCAAGGTCAACGCCGTGCTGATGCGCGGGATCAACGACCACGAGGCCGTGCCGCTGCTGCGCTACTGCCTGGAGCGGGAGTACGAGCTGCGGTTCATCGAGCAGATGCCGCTGGACGCCCAGCACGGCTGGCGCCGGGAGAACATGATCACTGCTGACGAGATCCTCGTCCGGCTCCAGGCCGCCTTCGACCTGACCGACGCCGACCCGGTGGAACGCGGTAGCGCTCCCGCGGAACTGTTCCTCGTCAAGGGGGGCCCGGCCAGGGTCGGCGTCATCGGCTCGGTCACCCGCCCGTTCTGCGGTGCCTGCGACCGGGTGCGGCTCACCGCCGACGGCCAGATCCGCAACTGCCTGTTCGCCACCGACGAGTCCGACCTGAGGAGCGCGATGCGCTCGGGGGCGAGCGACGACGAGATCGTCGAGCGCTGGCGGTCCGCGGTCCGGATCAAGAAGGCCGGTCACGGCATCGACGACCCGACCTTCCTGCAGCCGTCCCGCCCGATGTCCGCCATCGGCGGATGACCGCCCGCCACGACGCCTGCGTCCTGGCGGGCGGTCTCGCGAGACGGCTCGGCGGCCGGGACAAGCCCGCCCTGCACGTCTCGGGCCGCCCGCTGGTCGAGTCGGTGGCGGCCGCCGTACCCGGCGCCGGCAGGCTGGTCGTCGTCGGGCCGCCCCGCCCCGGATTGCCACACGCGATCTTCCGCCGTGAGGATCCGCCCGGAGGCGGTCCCGTTCCGGCGCTGCGGGCGGGGCTGGCCGAGGTGACCGCGCCGTGGGTGGTGCTGCTGGCCGCCGACCTCCCGTTCCTGACCGCCGAGCACGTGTCCGCGCTGCTGGACGCGGCGGGCGCGGGAACGGGGACGACGGCGCACGGGGAGGGGGTACGGGCGGGAGCGGTGCTCGTCGACGACGGTGGTCGCGAGCAGTGGCTCGCCGGGGTCTGGCATACGGCGAGCCTGGTGCGGGCGCTCGCCCGCTACGAGGGGCGGTCGCTGCACGGGCTGCTGGCCCCGCTCGACCCGGTCACGCTTCGTCTCGCCGGGCAGCCGTGGTTCGATTGCGACACCATGGACGATCTACAGCGGGCGCGGGCGCAGGCTCCGGCAGGCCCAGGACGGGCGCTACCGCTGAGAAGGAGTGAGAGTTGAACGTGCTGACGGAGTGGACCGCGCTGGTCTGCCGGGAGCTGGGCATCGATCCCGCGACGGTCGACCGTGACGAGGTGCTCGACCTGACGAAGGAGGTCGCGCACGGAGTGGCCCGGCCGGCCGCGCCGCTGACGGCCTATCTGCTCGGCGTGGCGCTGGGGGCGGGTACGGCGCCGCCGGATGCCGTGGAAAGGCTGACCGCGCTGGCGCGTAACTGGGAGCGGACAACCGATACACAGGGTGAGAAATAATGCCAGGGAAAAGGTGAGGGCAAGTAAAAGTCATAAGAAAAGGGCGACGCCGGGTGGTTACGGGGGCAAACCACCCGGCGTCGCTTCATCGGCGTTCCGACGGGGGCCCGGAACGCCGGCACCAGTGCCCCGACGGGGGACCAGGGCACTTGGCTAAAGCGTACACCTACAACCCTTAGAGTGCGTCAAGACTTAGTCACGACCCGATCTCGCGTCGGTGGCGTGGAATCTCGCTCTGTCCGGAATCTTCCACGTCAGGGGCTCCCGTCGTCCCACGTGGCGGCGCGTTGGCCCCGATCACGGCAATGTATGGTAAAAAGATCGCACCGGCGAAGAGCAGTAGTCGGACGGGTAGCGGAGCGGGCACGGTGAAGGCGAGGATCAGGCAGATCAGCCGGATCCCCATCTTGATGAAGTAGCTCTTCTCGCGCTTGCCGATGTCGGCACTCAGGGAGGGCCGGGCATCCGTCACCTGATGAACCACCGGGCGCTTGTGCCATCCCTTCACGATTCCCAATCTAGGCCCCATATCGGCTGATGGCGAACGGTCATGTAATCATCGCTTTCCGGGAAGAAGCATGAGATGACAGATCGAACGTACCGGGTGACCGAGATAGTCGGCACTTCGGGGGAGAGCATCGAGGCGGCCGTGCGCAACGGAGTCCGCCGCGCCTCCCAGACCCTGCGTCACCTCGACTGGTTCGAGGTGACCGAGATCAGAGGGCACATCGAGGAGGGGGAGGTCGGCCACTTCCAGGTCGGGATGAAGGTCGGATTCCGGCTGGAGGACGACTGAGCCCGCCCGCGGCGGGCCTCCGGCGAAGGCCCCCTCCTCGGCACGGCACGATCAGCCGGGCAGGGCCTAGCTGGCCTGGCTGACCGTCGACATGTTGAAATCGGGCACCCGGATCGCCGGCATGATCGCGCGGTTGAAGTAGTCGCTCCACTCGCGCGGCAGGGTCTGCTCGGAGGCGCCGATCTCGGTGAGGCGGCGGAGCAGGTCCACCGGGCTCTCGTTGAAACGGAAGTTGTTCACCTCGCCCACGACCTGGCCGTTCTCCACCAGGTAGACGCCGTCGCGGGTCAGGCCGGTCAGCAGCAGCGTCTGCGGGTCGACCTCGCGGATGTACCACAGGCAGGTGAGCAGCAGGCCGCGCTCGGTGGAGGCGATCATCTCCTCCAGCGACCGGCCGCCTTCGGGGCCTCGCATGATCAGGTTGTCGATGGCCGGGGTCACCGGCAGCCCGGTCAGCTCGGCGGAGTGCCGGGTCTGCAGCAGGTTGGCCAGTCTGCCGTCGGAGATCCAGGCGGTGGCCGCCAGCGGCAGCCCGTTGTCGAACACCGAGCTCTCCCGGCTGGAGGTGTGCGCCACCACGAAGGGCGGGCACTCGACGCCCGGCGCGGCGGGGTCGGCGTACAGGCGGATCGGCGACTCGGAGAGGACCTCGCCGACGCGGGTGCCGCCGCCGGGCCTGGAGAAGACGGTGCGTCCCTCCAGGGCGTCGCGGGCTCCGGCCGTCCAGTACAGGTAGATCATCAGATCGGCCACGGCCGTCGGCGGCAGCAGCGTCTCGTACCGGCCCGCGGGCAGGTCGACGCGGTTCTTCGCCCACTCAAGCCGCCGGGCCAGCACGGCGTCCAGGGCCGCCACGTCGACGTCGGAGAAGTCGCGGGTGGACACGCCCGTCCACGCCGAGCGCTTCATGTCCAAGGACTTGGCGTTGAGCTCCAGGCGGCCGGTGGGCTGGGTGTGCCGCAGCCTGGTGCCGGTGGAGGTGCCCACGAAGGTCGTCGTGACCATGTGCTCGGCGAATCCGTACAGCCTGCGCCCGCTCGCCTCGGCCGCGACGAAGGCCTCGCCCAGGGCGGGGGCGAAGGCGCCGAAGACCCCTATCGAGGTGGGTTCGGCCGGATCGTCCCAGCCGTCGGACCGGGGGCCCTCCAGCAGCGGCCGGGCGTCCTCGGACGGCTGGGCGTCCTCCGCGGCGTGGTCGGCGGCCGCCACGACGTCGTCGAGTTGCTCGGGGCGAACCGCCGCCCGTGACACCACGCCCACCCCCCGGCCCACGATCGAGATCACGGTGAGCTGCGCGGAGCGGGACACGCCGTTGGTGGTGAGGGTGTTGCCCGCGAAACGCAGGTTGGCGCTCGACTCCTCGTCCACGATCACGACGACCTCGTCGGCCGTGGAGAGCTCAAGAGCCTTCTCGATCATCTCCTGGGGGCTCATGCCGCTCCTCTCCTGCCGGCTTGCCCGGCCGCCGCCTTCATCCGCCCGCTCGCCGTACGCGCTCAACTGCCACTCTCCTGGGCGGTGTTGAGGACGCGCACGCCACGGAAGAGCGCCGACGGGCAGCCGTGGCTGACTGGGGCGACCTGGCCCGGTTGCCCCTTGCCGCAGTTGAACGCCCCGCCGAGCATGTACGTCTGCGGCCCGCCGACCGCCGCCATCGACCGCCAGAAGTCGGTGGTCGTGGCCTGGTAGGCGACGTCGCGCAACTGTCCGGCGAGCCTGCCGTTCTTGATCAGGTAAAACCGCTGACCGGTGAACTGGAAATTGTAACGCTGCATGTCGATGGACCAGCTCTTGTCGCCCACCACGTAGATGCCCCGATCGACGCCGGAGATCAGCTCCTCGGTGCTGGGGCCGTCGGGCGCCGGTCGCAGCGACACGTTCGCCATGCGCTGGATCGGGGTGTTGCCGGGGGAGTCGGCGAAGGCACAGCCGTTGGAGGCGCCCAGGCCCTTCAGCAGCGCCATCCGCCGGTCGAGCTGGTAGCCGACCAGTACGCCGCCGGAGACGATGTCGAACTCCCTGGTAGCCACGCCCTCGTCGTCGTAGCCGATCGTGGCCAGACCGTGCTCGACGGTGCGGTCGCCGACCACGTTCATCACCTGCGAGCCGTACACCAGCTTGCCGAGCTGGTCGAAGGTGGCGAAGCTCGTCCCGGCGTACGCCGCCTCGTAGCCGAGGGCGCGGTCGAGTTCGGTGGCGTGCCCGACCGACTCGTGGATCGTCAGCCACAGGTTCGACGGGTCGATCACCAGGTCGTAAGGGCCCGCCTCGACGGAGGGGGCCTTGAGCTTCTCTTCAAGGAGTTCGGGAACGCGCGCCAGCTCACCGGGGAAGTCCCAGCCGGTGCCGGTGAGGTACTCGTACCCCCGGCCCGCGGGTGGGGCGAGCGTCCGCATCGAGTCGAAGCGGCCGTCCAGCACCCGCGTCGCCTCCAGCTGGGGGTGAACGCGCACCCGCTGCTGCGTGGTGGAGGTCCCGGCCGTGTCGGCGTAGAACTTCTGCTCCTTGACCTGCATCAGCGACGCCTGGACGTGGTCCACCCTGGGATCCGCCAGCAGGCCGCGCGACCAGTCGGCGAGCAGCTCCGCCTTGTCGCGCATCGGCACCTCGAACGGGTCGAGTTCGTAGGAGGAGACCCAGGTGACGTCGGAGTGAACCGGCTCGGGCGCCAGCTCGACGGGCTCACGGTTGATCGCCGCCGAGACGAGCGCGACCTCCACCGCCTGTTCGGCGACGCGGGCGGCCGCCTCGGGGGTGAGCTCGACGCCCCCGGCGAAGCCCCAGGTGCCGTTCTTGACGACCCGCACGGCATAGCCGAGGGTGTCGGCGTCGATGGAGCCCTCAAGCGCGGCGTCGGACAGGCGTACGGTCTCTCCGCGAATGCGTTCCAGCCGGAAGTCGGCGTGCTCGGCGCCCAGGTCCCGGGCGCGCCGCAGGGCCGCGTCCGCCAGCCGCCGCAGCGGCAGGGCGAGAAAGTCGGAGTCGATCTGGCGCATGTCAACGATCCTAACCCCGTGATCTTGTCCTTCCCGGACAAGAGGGTTACCCCCAAGTAGCCGATACCGTCTGACCATGGCTCGATCTGTTCTCGTAACCGGCGGCAATCGCGGCATCGGCCTCGCGATCGCCCGCGAACTCGCCCAGGCAGGCGACGCCGTCGCCGTGACCTACCGTTCCGGGCAGCCCCCCGAGGGGCTGTTCGGCGTGCGCTGCGACGTGACCAGCACGGCCGACGTGGACGCCGCGTTCGCGAAGGTCGAGGCCGAGTACGGCCCGGTCGAGGTGCTCGTCGCCAACGCGGGCATCACCAAGGACACGCTGCTGCCGATGATGAAGGAGGAGACCTTCACCGATGTCATCGACGCCAATCTGACCGGCGCCTACCGGGTCGCCAAGCGTGCCACCCGCGGCATGCTGCGGCTCAAGCGCGGGCGTATCGTGCTGATCTCCTCGGTGGTGGCCATGCTCGGCTCCGCGGGGCAGAGCAACTACGCCGCCTCCAAGGCGGGGATGATCGGTTTCGCCCGGTCGGCGGCCAGGGAACTGGGCTCGCGCAACATCACGGTCAACGTGGTCGCCCCCGGTTTCGTGGAGACCGACATGACGGCCGAGCTCGACGAGTCGTACCAAGAGCAGATCAGAAAGAACATCCCCCTGGGCCGCTACGCCAGCCCTGAGGAGATCGCACGCGTGGTCAGATTCCTGGCCGGCGAGGACGCCGCCTACATCACGGGGGCTGTCATCCCCGTTGACGGTGGCCTTGGAATGGGGCACTGACGTGGGAATTCTCGAAGGCAAGCGGCTTCTCGTCACCGGGGTGCTCACCGACTCCTCCATCGCCTTCTCGGTGGCCAAACTGGCCCAGCAGGAGGGCGCCCAGATCGTGCTCACCGGTTTCGGCCGGCTCAGCCTGGTCGAGCGCATCGCCAAGCGCCTGCCGGAGCCGCCGCCGGTGCTGGAGCTCGACATCACCAGCACCGAGCACCTCGACTCCCTGGCCGACCGGGTCGGCGAACACCTCGGCGGCCTGGACGGGGTGGTGCACGCCATCGGTTTCGCCCCTCAGACCGCCCTGGGCGGCAACTTCCTGAACACCTCGTGGGAGGACGTGGCGACCGCCGTCCAGATCTCCACCTACTCGTTCAAGTCGCTCGCGGTGGCCGCGCTCCCACTCATGAAGGAGGGCGGCGCGATCGTCGGCCTGGACTTCGACGCCACCAAGGCCTGGCCGGTGTACGACTGGATGGGGGTGGCCAAGGCTGGCCTGGAGTCCTGCTCCCGCTACCTGGCCCGCGATCTGGGCAAGCACGGCATCCGGGTCAACCTTGTCGCGGCGGGTCCGCTCCGGACCATGGCCGCCAAGAGCATCCCCGGTTTCGGGGAGTTCGAGGACAGCTGGCCCGCCAAGGCACCGATCGGCTGGGACATCAACGACCCGATTCCGGCGGCCAAGGCGTGTGTCGCCCTGCTGTCGGACTGGTTCCCCGCCACGACCGGTGAGATCGTCCATGTCGACGGCGGCGTGCACGCCATCGGAGCCTAGAGGGCGCTGAAAATCTTGCCGTGATGTGCTCGGGCCGTGGAGCGAAAGGTCGGTCGCCCCGGCCCGAGGGCAAGACGGGCACTGGCGCACTACCGCCTATACCGGAGCGGCGGTCAGGACCCAGGCGCCCTCGCTGCGGGTGAGCCCGCGGTTGACCAGGGTGCGCAGGTTGAGCGCGGCAGCACGCAGATGCAGCCAGGCGTTGTTCTTGATGGTGCCGATATAGCGCAGCCGACGGTTGCCGCCAGCCACCACCCAGGCCACCGCACGCTCCACCGGTGGCCGCCGGCGGCGGTAGTCGGCCTGCCAGACCACGTCGGTGGCGGCTTGGCAGCGGGCGGCCACCTGCAGGTCGTGATCGGGGCGGATCTGCACCACCCGGCCGCCCCGGGCAATGGTGCACCGCCCGCGCAGCGGGCAGGCCAGGCAGGTCGCGGCGTCGAAGGTGGCGCGTTTCTTGTCGATGATGCCGGTGAAGTACGCCGTCTGCCCGGCCGGGCGCAGCGGCGCCGGCTTGATCAGCAGCCGGTGCCCGGCCTCGGTCAGCGCTCGCCGGCACGGCCCGGACGAGTACGCGGCATCGGCCGCGACCTCCACCCGGTGGTCTTCGCAGGCCAGCAGATCGGGCGCCACGGCGGCCTCGTGGTGGGCGGCTGCGGCCCCGGGCCGTAACTGCACAGCGGTCAGCAGGCCGGTCTCCGGCTCGACGGCCAGATGCGCCTTGAACCCGTCTGAGGTGCGGGTTGTGGTCTTGTGGATGTGCCGGGCCTCGGGATCGACGGTGGAGACCATGCGCTCGGGGGCAGTGCGCCGGGCGATGCGCCAGCGCCCGTCGCGGCCGTCGGAGCCCTCGGCCGGTTCCACGTCCTGGCCCGCGACCAGCGCCAGGATGCCGATGGCGTCTGCGGCGCGCGCGTCCAGCACCTGGTCGCAGGTCTCGGACAGTAGGCGGATCGCGTCGGTGACCAGGGCATCGACCAGGACGGCCCGGGCCTGCTCGTCGTTCCAGGCGATGCGGGGTTTACCGGGGCTGGTGTAGTCATGGGCGGTGCAGCAGGACGCGGCGGCGTCCGTGGCGCCGGGCACCTCGCGGATTACCCTGCGGATCGCGGCGATCAGCTGGGTGACGGTGTCCTGGGTGGCCACCGCGTCGTCCAGCACGGCCGAGTCCAGTGCCCGCCGGTGCCGGCCGCGTAGCACGCCGGTTTCGGCGATGATCGCGCGCACCGCGTCGAAGATCCGGCCCGGTCGCGTCGAGCGGGCCAGGCGGCGCCGGAAGTAGGTCAGCAGAGACGGATCGAAGGCGGTGTCGTGCAGGCCCAGTCCGCAGGCGGCCTTCCAGCGCAGGTCGCAGCGTAGTTCCTGGACGGCCTCTACATCGGAGACGCCGTGCAGGGTCTGCAACAGCACCGCCGTGGCCAGGATCTGCGGCGGCATGCTGGGGCGCCCGTTGGGCGAGGGATACATGTCGGTGAACATCGCGGCTGGAAACAGCGCATCGCGGTGCTCGGCCAAGAACGCGAACACGCTGCCGGGCGGGATCAGTTCCCGGCAGGTGGCCCATACATCCGGTCCGACCGGTTGTCCGGTCCACTGACCTTGCATAACACCAGTCTGACCCCGCCGTTATTCACAGCGAGGTCAGGCCCCTACATCTTCAGCGCCCTCCTAGGCCCTGTCCCGCGGGTCAGGTGGCGCCGGTGACCGAGGTGGGCGAAAGATCCGGGGAGCAGGGGTCTAGGCCACCCGGTGATGGCCCGGCGGCACCGGCTCGAAGGGGATCGACTCCTTGACCTTCCGCCTGCTGTACAGCAGGCGGACCGCGAGGATGGCCAGAATGAGCAGCGCGGTGGTGAGCACGGTGCCCGCCGTGTCGGATGGCCGGCTGGGCGTCACCGGCCGTTCGTTCGACATCTGCCGCTGTAACTCCTGCATCAGCGGGGCCGGCCAGAGCAGTTCCACCCGGGGCGCCTCGGCGTCGACCACGGGTGACGGTTCGGAGGTCACCGGTGCGTCCGCGTCGGTCGCGGGCGTGTCGGCCTCCGGATACAGCGACCGTGAGGGGTGTCGCGTCCGGCCGGTCGGCACCGGTGCCGGTTCCTTCCGCGCGGGCCGGTGGCCGTGGTCGCGCGAAGGGCTCGGCGACGGTTCGGGCCGGGCCGCCTCCTGAGAGGGGGAACTCTCCGACGGGTCCGAGCACTCGGGGGAGGCCGCCGTGGGCCGGCAGGTGCCGGCGGGATCCTCGGGGCGCGCCCCGTCGCCGGAGGAGGCCTCCTCGTCCTCTGTGGGGCGGGCCTTGGCGGACGAGGTGGCCGGGGCCGGTGTCTCCTTCTCGGCGGCGGGAGTCTGGGGCGTGGTGTCGGCGGTGTCGTCGCCGGCGGTCGAGGATGAGAGCGGGGACAGCAGGGGGGAGAGCGGGGAGGTGTCGCCCGTGATGCCGCTCACCACGTTGTCCACGGTCCGGCAGATTCCGCCCGTCACGGTGCCCAGCAGCCCTCCGTGATCGCAGTCGTCCACCCGCGTGACGGTGTCCGTCCAGGCGGTGTCCATCGACGAGACCGCCGGGATCCCGCTGCCCAGCACCAGCGCCAGCGCGCCTGCCGACATCGCGGTTCGCACTCGTCTCCCTTCCCCCCGGTCGGATGTCGGCCGTGATGTGCTGCCGACATCCGGGTGCCCCCGCCACCTGCTTGACAGTCTTGTGGGGAGGCCCGGTTTTTTCACGGAAAGTTGCTATTCGGTATCGACTAGTGATACGCGAGGCGAATTCTCGTTCGGTTTCCGTCCTGAGCGTCTCAGTCGGCCGACACGTCGTCGAGTGCTTCCCTTATCTCCACGGGCAACGACAGATCCTCGGCCTGGAGCACCCCGGACAGCTGCGCGTGGGTCCGGGCGCCGACGATGGCGGAGGCCACTCCCGGCTGGTCGCGTACCCACGACAGGGCCACCGACAGCGGCGAGACGCCAAGTCCCTCGGCGGCGGTCGTCACCGACTCCACGACCCGGCGGCACCGCTCGTCGAGGTAGGGCGTGACGAAGTCGGCGAAGTGCGGGGTCGCGGCCCGAGAGTCGGCGGGGATGCCCGTGCGGTACTTGCCGGTGAGGACCCCGCGCCCGAGCGGCGACCAGGCGAGCACCCCGGCGCCGACATGCTCGGCGGCGGGGATCAGCTCGCGCTCGGCCTCCCTGGCCAGGAGCGAGTACTCGACCTGGGCCGCGACGATCGGCACCCGCCCCGGAACCGCCCGTTGCCCCACCGCGGCGGTCGCCAGCTGCCAGCCCGAGTAGTCGCACACCCCGGCGTACGCGGCCCGCCCTGAGGACACGATCGCGTCCACGGCGGCCAGGGTCTCCTCCAGCGGGACGTCGGGATCGAAGGCGTGCAGCTGCCACAGGTCGACCTCGTTGACCCCCAGGCGGGTCAGGGAGGCGTCGATCGCGGCGACCAGGTGCTTCCTTGAGGCGTCGCGGGGTCTGCGCCCGGCCGGGGTGAGCACGGCCTTGGTGGACAGCACCAGCTCCGAACGCGGCACCGAGTCGCGTAGCAGCCGCCCGAGCAGCCGTTCGGCGTCGCCCCCCGTGTAGACGTCGGCGGTGTCGATGAGCGTGCCGCCGGCCTCGGCGAACATGCGGAGCTGCGCCGCGGCCTCCTCGGCGCCGGTGTCACGCCCCCACGTCATCGTCCCCAGTCCCAGGCGGGACACCGACAAGCCGCTCCGGCCCACATAGCGCTGCTCCATGATCCGGCCAGATTACCGCTCGGCCACTTAAAAGTAGTGGAGTGAGGGCTGCAAGACTTGCCCGCGTGACGACCTTGTTGCTGGCCAGACACGGCCTTACCCACCTCACCGGTCCGGTCCTCGCGGGATGGACCCCGGATGTTCACCTCAGCGACGCGGGGCAGGCCCAGGCGAAGGCCCTCGCCGCCCGGCTGACCTCGCTGGAGCTCGACGCGATCGTCTCCAGCCCGCTGGAACGCTGTCAGGAGACCGCGCAGGCGGTGGCCGAGGGGCGACAGGGGGCGGAGGTGCTGACCGATGAGCGCTTCGGCGAGTGCCGTTACGGTGACTGGACGGGCCGCCCGATCGCCGAACTCGTCAAGGATCCCCTCTGGCCGGTGGTGCAGGCCCATCCGAGCGCGGTGACGTTCCCCGGGGGAGAGTCCCTGCCGGCCGTCCAGTATCGCGCCGTGGCGGCGGTCAGGGAATGGAACGAGCGGCTGGGCCCGAAGGCGGTCTACCTCGTCTGCAGCCACGGAGACGTGATCAAGGCCATCGTGGCCGACGCCATGGGCCTGCATCTGGACCAGTTCCAACGGATAACCGCTGATCCGGCCTCGCTCACCGTCATTCGCTACACCCCCTTGCGCCCCTTCGTGCTCAGGCTCAACGACACGGGTGGAGATACGGCCGGATTGCGTCCCGCGGAGGGTTCGGAAGGCGAGGACGGGGGAGAAAATCCCACCGGGAGTGATGCCGCAGTCGGCGGCGGATCCGGGACCACGTAAGGTCGGGCTATGCCGGTCTTCGACTACGATCCACCCGAGAGATTCGTGGCCGGTGCCGTGGGGCAACCGGGATCACGAACCTTCTTCCTGCAGGCGCGGGGACAGGGCAGGCTGACCACCGTGGCGCTGGAGAAGTTCCAGGTGGCCGCGCTGGCCGACCGCCTCGACCAACTGCTCGACGAGGTGTTGCGGCGCGGCGAGGCCGGTGTCCCGGTGCCCGCCGTCGCTCCGGCCACGCTGGCCGACAACGCCCCTCTCGACATGCCGATCAGTGAGGACTTCCGCGTCGGCACCATGGCCCTGGCCTGGGACCCCGAGGCCGACCAGGTGGTCATCGAGGCACAGGAGGCCGAGGTCGAGGTCGAGGAGGAGTTCGAGCCGTCCTCGTCCGCCGATCTCACGGTGCTGCGCGTGCACATCAGCCCAAGCGCCGCCAGGGCCTTCACCAAGCGGGCCATGGCGCTCGTCGCCGCCGGGCGTCCGCCCTGCCCGCTCTGCGCCCAGCCTCTCGATGCCGAAGGGCATATTTGTGTGCGGCTCAACGGTTACCGGGGTAGTAGCGCTTCATCTGGTGGAGGAGGCGAATGAGCGCTGAGAGCGAGCCGACGCTGAGCACGGCGCCGGCCGCGGGGCTGGACGACGAGACCGCGATGCGTCTGCTCCGTGACGGACGGCTGGATGTGGCGGGTCGCCTGGTCGAGGCGACCAACATGACGCTTTACTGCTCGGTCCAACTCGGCGGGCTCGCGGCGGCCTGTGTGTACAAGCCGGTGCGGGGGGAGCGCCCGCTCTGGGACTTCCCCGACGGGACCCTGGCCGCCCGCGAGGTCGCCGCCTACGAGGTCTCCGCGGCGATCGGCTGGCGGATCGTGCCGCCCACCGTCTACCGGGACGGCCCGTTCGGCCCGGGAATGTGCCAGCTCTGGATCGACACCGACCCCGAGATCGACCTGATGGTGCTGATCCGCAGTCGCCAGCCCTCGCTGCGGCGGATGGCGGTCTTCGACGCCGTCGTCAACAACGCCGACCGCAAGGGGGGCCACCTCCTGCCGCTCGCCGACGGCCATGTCTACGGGGTCGATCACGGGGTCTCCTTCTCCGCGGAGGACAAGCTCCGCACCGTGCTCTGGCAGTGGCGCGGCAAGCCCCTGTCCCGCGAGGCCATGAACGTCCTGACCCGCCTCGAACGCGACCTGGAGCAGGGGCGGCTCGGCCGCCGCCTCCGGGAACTCCTCACCCTCCCCGAGGTCGAGGCGACCTGGTCGCGGGTCCGCAGGCTTCTCGACACCGGCCTGCACCCCCTCCCCTCCAAGGAGTGGCCGGCGATCCCGTGGCCGCCGATCTGAGTTTCCGGGTGACGGTGCGGTGACCTCGGACCCCTTGCCGGTGAAGGGCCCCGCTCCGCGCCCGTTCGCGGCGGAGGCGTAGCCTCCGGGCATGTGCACGGTTGTCATCAGCATCGATCCGAGTGCCGAGATCCCCCTGATCGTGGTCGGGGTGCGTGATGAGTTCACCGGCCGCCCCTGGGTTCCGCCGGCGGAACACTGGCGCGAGGACCGGCCCGGCCTGATCGGCGGTCGAGATCTCCAGGGCGGCGGCACCTGGCTGGCCGTCGACCCCCGGGGCAGGAGGGTCGGGGCCCTTCTCAACGGGCACGGCGTGCTCGCCCCGGAGGGGACGCGCCGCTCACGCGGCGACCTTCCGCTCCTGGCGGCCGCCGGAGGCCGGCCGGTGGAGGGCGACCTTGACCGCTACGACCCCTTCCACCTGCTGTACGCCGACCCCACCGGGGCCTGCCTGTGGCACTGGGACGGGATCGCGCTGAAGCGAGACGTCCTTCCTCCGGGAACCCACATGATCGTCAACAGCGGCTGGGAACGCGGCGTGGAGAACGAGCGCGTCGCGTTCTTCCGCCCCCTGTTCGCCAAGGCCGGCCGTCCCGCGGAGCTCGACGGCTCCTGGGAGGAGTGGCGGGAACTCGCCACCGGGGCGGGGATTCCCCCTGAGGACCCCCGGGCCATGATCATTCATCATGAGCTGCCCGACGGGCGGATCTTCGGCTCTCTCTCCGTCACCCTGCTCGCCCTGGCGCCGGACGGCGTCCGCTACGACTTCACCGCCGCCCCCCGTGATCCGGGTGCCTTCCGCGAAGTTCGCACGGAATGATCTGGGCACTTCGCGGAGTTGAGACGAATGCCTCTGTATCCGCCACCCCGAGCTGATCGGGGTGGTCTGTCTGCTCGATAGGCTCACTTTATGAGATCGTGGTCTGCGCCGAAGGTTCCTCGGCTTCCCGGTGCCGGTGTCCCGCTGCGGCTTTTCGACACCGCCGTGCGAGATGTCGTCCCCACCAAGCCGGGTCCCATGGCACGGATGTACGTCTGCGGCATCACGCCCTACGACGCCACCCATCTGGGCCACGCCAACACCTACCTCGCCTTCGACCTGGTCAACCGGGCCTGGCGGGATGCCGGGCACGAGGTGCACTTCACCCAGAACGCCACGGATGTCGACGACCCCCTGCTGGAGCGGGCGGAGCAGACCGGCATCGACTGGCGCGACCTCGCCGAGCGCGAGATCGAGCTGTTCCGGTCGGACATGGAGGCGCTGCGCATCCTCCCGCCGCGCGACTACGTCGCCGTGACCGAGGTGATCGGCCAGGTCGCGGCCCTGATCGAGTTGCTGCGTGACAAGGGCGCCACCTACGACCTGGAGGGTGACGTCTACTTCGACATGGCCGCGGCCCCCAAGTTCGGCGCCGTCTCCGGTTACCCGGAGGAGCAGATGCTCGCCCTGTTCGGCGAGCGCGGAGGGGATCCGGGCCGTCCAGGCAAGAAGCACCCGCTCGACTGGCTGCTCTGGCGTGCGGAGCGCCCGGGGGAGCCGTCCTGGCCCTCGCCCTTCGGCCAGGGAAGGCCCGGTTGGCACATCGAGTGCACCGCGATCGCCCTGGCGAACCTGTCCAGTGGTTTCGACGTCGCCGGTGGCGGCTCCGACCTGATCTTCCCGCACCACGAGTGCGGCGCCCACGAGGGCCACGTGGCGTGTGGCGAGTGGCCTTTCGCCAAGGCCTACGTGCACGCGGGCATGGTCGCCCTGGACGGCGAGAAGATGTCCAAGTCGAAGGGCAACCTGATCTTCGTCTCCCGTCTGCGCCGGGAGACCGACCCGATGGCCATCCGGCTGGCCCTGCTGGCGCACCACTACCGCGCCGACTGGGAGTGGACCTCCGACCAGCTCGCCTCGGCGGAGGTGCGGCTGGCGCGCTGGCGTTCGGCGGCGGGCCTGCAGACCGGCCCCGACGCCGATGTCGTGCTCGACAGGGTCCGCGCCCGGATGGCCGACGACCTGGATGCTCCCGGCGCCCTGGCGGTCATCGACGACTGGGCCGAGCGTGCCCTGTCGGAGGGCGGCAGGGACCCGGGCGCGCCGCTCCTTGTCGGGAGGATCGCGGACACGCTGCTCGGAGTCGCGCTCTGAAGGGCCCTTGAGGGCGGGGTGTCTCCATACCCGCTCCGGCGCCGGTCGGGGCTCTCGGCCGCGTTGAGGGCCGGCGGGTCCGCCGGGTGCCGCCGGGCCTGAGGGCGTTCCCGGCGTGGCGGAGCC
>NZ_JBFAOJ010000130.1:0-21837 GCF_040675205.1 Streptosporangium sp. NPDC049644
TCGACGGTGATCCTGTCGTACAACACCGCCAACCGCGACCCCGAGCGCTTCGCCGACCCCCACAGGCTCGACCTTGGCAGGCAGGACGGCGGACACCTGGCCTTCGGCTACGGCATCCACCAGTGCCTGGGCCAGCAACTGGCCCGCGTCGAGATGCGGGTCGCGCTCCCCGCGCTGCTCGACCGCTTCCCCATGCTGCGCCTGGCCGTACCGGCCGAAGAGGTCGCCCTGCGCCCGGAGACCGCGGACATCTACGGGGTGAAGAGCCTCCCGGTCACCTGGGACGCGTAACCACTGATCCGGCCGGACCGCTGTGGCTGTTCGCCTGGCACCCGACCGAAGCCGCAAAGCCGGACGCCTCACCGCCTACGCATCACACGCGCGCTGCTGAAAGGTGCAGAACCCGCTCGGCGGCAGCACACCGGGATACGGTCCAGGCAATGCCGGAAATATGCCCGAACCTCTAGGTCCGCCGAACCGCCTTTGGTCCCTTACGCCGACAGCACAAGCACTTCGGACATCCGTGCAGGCTACGGGGGTCGAGGAGGAACGGAGCGAAAACCGGCGCTAGGCCATTACGTCGAGTTCACCGCTCTGGGTTTCCGCTCGGCTCTGTCGTCGGTACTTGCCGGGTGCGATGCCGTACTCCCGCTTGAAGGCGGTGGCGAAGGCGAACTCCGAGGTGTAGCCGATCCGGGGGGCCACCTCGCCGAGCGGGGCGTCGGACTCGCGGAGAAGCCGGGCTGCGGTGGTCATACGCCACCAGGTCAGATAGGTGAGGGGCGGCTGGCCGATCAGGGTGGTGAAGCGCCGGGAGAAAGCCGCCCTGGACAGTCCCGCCCGGGTGCCGAGTGTCTCAACCGTCCAGGGGAGTGCGGGGTCACGGTGCAGGGCGTGCAGTGCGGCGCTGATCGCCGGATCGCCCAGTGCCGCGGCCCAGCCGGCGGCCGTGCCGCGTTCGGACTGTTCGTCGAACCAGGCGCGCAGGATGTAGAGCAGCAGCATGTCGAGCAGGGCGGGCACGACGGTGTCGGCGCCGAGGCGGGGGTTGTCGAGTTCGCCGCCGAGGAGGTCGACGGCGGCGCGCAGCTCGGGGCGGTGCCCGAGGCGGGCGGGCAGGTGGACGATCTCGGGCAGGTCGGCCAGGAGCGGATGGGCTCGGCTGGGGTCGAGCCGGTATCCACCGCAGAGGGTCACGGTGACCGCCTGCGAACCCTCCTGCCCGGTCTTCCCCACGATCGCGGAGGCATAGCGGTCTTCGAATCGAGGGTCGTTCAGTGGGTCGCAGAGGGGTTCGGTCAACGGGGTGCCGGGGCTGTCGGCCAGCGCGTAGCCGCTTCCGTGGGGCAGGAACACCACATCGCCGACGTTCAGTGCGATGGGGGCGCCGCCGTCCGGGGGGATCAGTCGGCACGATCCCTGCAGGACCACCTGAAAGCCGGCGGAGCCGCGCACCGTGGGGAACCGCTGCCCCCAGGGGGCGTACCACTGGACGCGCGCCGAGCGAGGTTCCCCGGCGCGCGTCGCGGCGATCACATCGCTGAGTACATCCACAGGGAGAGTCTATCTTGACGACACTAAGAAGACGTACACGTATAAATATTAGATTTTCACACATTGGACATCTCTTACCATCCCCATACGGTTGAGTGCACACGAAGTGATCAACCGTTGGGAGTCTTTCATGCCGGGGCAACGCAGGATTCTGGTGACCGGGGCGACCGGCACGGTCGGCCGGCAGGTCGTCGCGCAATTGCTGGAGGCGGGGGCCGGGGTTCGCGCGCTGGCCCGCGATCCCGAAGCGGCCTGCCTGCCGGACGGCGTCGAGGTCGTGCGTGGCGACCTGGCCGATCCGGACACCTTGCACGCGCCCCTGGACGGGGTCGAGGCCGTGTTTCTCCTCTGGCCGTTCGCTACGGCCGAAAGCATGCCCGCGGTTCTGGACGTGGTCGCCAGGCATGCCCGCCGCGTCGTCTACCTGTCTTCGGCGGCCGTACGCGGCTACGAACAACGGATCGAGCAGCTGGTCGAGCGGTCCGGGCTGGAATGGACGTTCCTTCGGCCGCACGCCTTCGCGGCCAACGCCCTGCGGTGGGCCGGGCAGATCCGCGCCGAGGCAGTCGCGCGCGGGCCTTACGGCACGGCCGCCATGCCCCCGCTGCACGAGCGGGACCTCGCGGCGGTCGCGGTGCGCACACTCGTCGACGACGGGCACAACGGCGCGATCTACGAGCTGACCGGGCCCGAGATACTGACCCAGGCCGAACAGGCGAGCATCATCGGGGAGGTGATCGGCCGCCCGGTGCACTGGGAGGAGACCTCGCCGCAGGTCGCGCGGCAGCAGATGCTCACCCAGGGCTGGCCCTCCGCGGCCGTGGACGGGATCCTCCAGGCCCAGGCCGAGATGGTGACCGCGCCGAGAGCGGCCACGACCACGGTGGCAGAGGTCACCGGAGCCCCGGCCCGCACGTTCCGCACCTGGGTGACCGACCACGCGGGCGAGTTCCGCGACACCATGAAGGCCGCCCGCATCCATGAGTACGGCGATGCCTCCGTCATCCGATACGAAGAAGTACCGCGGCCCGCCGCCGGGCCGGGCGAGGTCCTGATCCGGGTCGCTGCCACCTCGTTCAATCCTTCGGAAACGGCGCTGCGGTCCGGGGTACTACGAGCCGCGCTGCCGGTGGACCTGCCCTGCGTCCTCGGCTGGGACGTCTCCGGCACGATCGCCGAGGTCGGCGACGACGTGGAGGGCTTGGCCGTGGGCGACCGGGTCATCGGCCGTCTCGACGCGGGCGGCGCCGCGGCCGAGTACGTCGCCGCCCCGGCCGGCGTGCTGACCAAGGCGCCTGCCACCGTCCCCCTCGCCGACGCGGCCGCGATCCCCGTCGCCGCGCTCACCGCCTGGCAGGTGCTGTTCGAGCACGCCCACATCACCGCGGGCCAGCGCGTGCTCATCAACGGCGCCGGTGGCGGTGTGGGAATGTTCGCCGTCCAGCTCGCCAGGCACGCCGGTGCGACAGTGGCCGCCACGGCCAGCGGCCGCAGCGCCGCGACGGTCCGCAGGTACGGTGCCGACCAGATCATCGACTACACGACCACCGCTCTCGCGGATGCGCTGGACGGCCCGGTCGATGCGGTCGTCAACCTCGCTCCGGTCTCCCCCGAGGCCGCGGTGATCCTGGTCTCCCTCCTGCGGCCGGGCGGCGTCATCGCCTCCGTCGCCACCCCCGTCGAGCTCCCCGCCGACGCCGATGTCACCGCCCTACACATGGTCGCCCGCAACGACGCCAAGCAACTGAGCGAGATCGTCGAACTCCTCGACGCCGGCGCGCTCATCGTCGACGTCGCCGAATCCCACCCGCTGTCCAACCTCGCGCTGGTCCACCGCAGGAGCGAGGCGGGCCGGACCCACGGCAAGATCATCATCTTGCCGTGAACGCAGGTATCCCGGACCCGGGTGCCGCGGCGTCGGTAGCGCGCGGCCAGGGCGCGACGGGGAGGCCGTGGCCCGCCGGGTGCACGACGTCGCCACCAGGCGCCAGCACACCGAGTTCGGGCTGGCGGACCTCAAAGATTTCGGCCTGCCGCATCTGGATGAGGTGATGCCGTCGGCGATGGGGCGGTACAGCCCCGCACGCCAGGGCCTGGGCGTCCTGGACGAGCGGGGAAGAAGTCACGGCCCTGACCGGGATGCGCAGGTCACGGCGGTGATCCTCGCCGTCACGACGCTCGTCCCGCACGAACGTCATCCGGGCGCCTTGCGGCTGAGGTGCTCCCAGGCGCGGTACTCCGCCGTACGGGCCTGAAGGTCCTGCCGCACGACGTCGTAGGACGCGCCACCGACGATGAGGCGCCGAGGCGGCTCAGGCAGGTCGACCAGTTCCATGATCACGGGAGCGGCGGTGTCCGGGGCGGGGCCGGCGTCGTCGCCCCACATCTCGATCAGCTTGTCGCGTAGTTCCTGGTAGCGCGGGTCGGGTGTCGTCATCGTGGTGCCCGTGGTGAACAGGCCGGTGTCGTAGCCGCCCATCTGGACGATGGTGAGCTTGACGCCGAACTGCTCGGCTTCCATGGCCACGGCCTCGGAGACCGAGTCGAGTGCCGATTTGCCGGCCGCGTACAGGCCGACCATCGGGAAGCCGCCGCCGGTGCCCATCGTGGTGACCTGCAGGATGTGGCCGGATCCCTGGGCGCGCAGGTGCGGGAGCACGGCCTGGGTGACCCAGATCGCGCCGAAGAGGTTGACGTCGAAGTGGGCCCTGATCTGTTCCTCCGTCGCCTCCTCCACCATGCCCAGCAGCAGGCCGCCGGCGTTGTTGAGCACGATGTCGAGCCTGCCGAAGGCCGCCGCCGCCCGGCCGACGGCCTCGAACACGGCCGCGCGGTCGGTGACGTCGAGCGGCAGCCGTACCAGGTGGCCGGGATATCGCCGGGCGAGGTCTGCGAGCGGCTCGATGTTCCGCGCGGCCCCGACGACCCGGTCTCCCGCCCGCAGCGCCGCCTCCGCGAACGCCCGGCCCAGACCTCGCGACGCGCCCGTGATGAACCACACCCGGCTCATGGGCTCCACCTCCTCCTGCTTCTGGTTCTCTGTAGCGAGACAAGACGGTACGTCTCGTCGAAATGCGATGTCAAGACGGAACGTATCGTCTTGTTAGTGTGGTACGCTCCGGGACATGGCCAAGCAGCCCAATCCCGCCCGCCGCAACGAGCGTTCCCGGCAGGCCATCCTCACCGCCGCCCGCGACCTGGTCCCCAAGGTGGGATACGCCAAGCTGACCATCGAGGCCATCGCGGCCCGGGCCGGCGTCGGGAAACAGACCATCTACCGCTGGTGGCCCTCCAAGGGCGCAGTGATCTTCGATGCCTTCCTCGCGCTCAGCGAGGCCGGCCCGGAGCAGGGCATCGCGTTGCCCGACACCGGCGACCTGGAGGCCGACCTCAAGATGGTGATGCGGGCAACGGCGGCCGAGTTCGCCGACCCTGCGTTCGAGGCGCCGATCCGCGCGCTCAACATCGAGATGATCAACGATCCCGGCCTGGCCGCCCAGTATCGCGAGAAGCTGGCCGATCCGGTGAACGAGGCGAAAAAGGCGCGGCTGCGCAGCGCGCAGCGGGCCGGGCAACTCGCCGCGGACGCCGACCTCGACCTGGCGCTGGAGCTGCTGTACGCGCCCCTCTACCAGCGATGGCTGCTCCGCTCCGGCCCGCTCACCCCGGAATACGCCGACACCCTCGTCGAGGTCTTCCTCAAAGCCATGCGCCCGGAACCCGCGTAGCGACGAACGGCAGGCATCAACCCCTCGGGAGTTCAAGCACGAAGGGCTGGTCCGGTCCGGTGCCGGCGTACAGCCCGGCGATGGCGCGGAAGCCGTAGCCGGCGTGGCAGGCGGCTTCCAGGCGACGCAGGACGATGAGCGGTTCCCATGGGCGATTCCTCAGTCAGCACGAAATACGGCATGCCTCTCATGTGTGGAGCGGCCCCATCATTACGCGCCAACTCAAAGAAGTTCAGCGGTGCGGAGGCGCAGGCTCCATCTCAGCGGCCGACGCCCCGGCCCTCTTGACGAACCCGCTCCGGAATGACGGGCCTGGCCTATATGGTCCCGGCATGAGATCCGCTTCTGCGAACATTTCGGGCCCGTGGCGAGAACAGCTGACCGGCGCCTTTGAGATCCTGCTCGGCCGTCCGCTGGCGAGTTTCGATACCGACGCCGTCTATGCGACGTTCTTCGGCGGCAACCTCATCAACGAGCTCGGCTTTGCGCAGGACACCGCCTGGGTGAACCCGGCCGCCCTCCACGGCACCGAGCCGGTCGTCTGGGACTGCCCGATCTTCGACCTGGAGGAGCCGCTGCTGGAGTTCGACGCGAGCCGGTCGGTCTTCGAGTTCGACAAGGCCGGGCTGCCGCCGGAGTTCGAGGCGGATCTCGTGGCGGCGTGCTTCGCGGGCCGGCTCGTCCTGGGCTGCGACCTGGCTCCCCTGCTGGCACGGTACGACCTCGCCGCGTCCGACCTGCGCGGCACCTGGACCGTCTGCCACCCGCGGCTGGTCTCGGACGGCACGCTCTTCGACGCGATGCGGGTCGCCACCGCGCTCGGCACGGGCCCCGAAAGCCTCCTTACCCTCGAGGCGGAGGCGGCCGAGGAGTGGCAGACGGCGCTGGCCGACCTCACGCCGCCCGAGCTGTTCGCCCACCTGAGCTTCTTCTGCACCGAAGGCGAGGAGGGGCTGATGTACCTGCGAAACGAGCGGTCGGGCGGCGACCTGCTCGCCGACGAGGGCTGCACGCTGATCGCCAACTGGGAGGAGGGCCAGGGCCAGGTCGAGTTCGCGGTCGTCCAGGCCGGCGAGCTCGTGGCAGGGCCGCGCGCGTCCTGAGAATCGAGGACCGGCCCGCCCAACGGAACAGCCGTGACGATGAGCATGACAGGGGCTCCCGGGAGGGTGGTGGCGAGCGGGGTTCCGCGGGGAGGCCGGCTCAGGCGGACGGCGCGGCGGACGCTGCGGGCTTGTCGGCCGACGCGCACGCCCCCGCCAGGCACCGTTCACCTGCCCCGTCGCAAGACGATCCAGGGTCGTTCAGGGCCTGCGGCCGTGAAAGGTGCGGCGCAGGTCGCTCACCCAGGCGTCGGGGTTCTCCCAGGGGATGAAGTGGCCGCCGTGGTCGTGGGCGTTGACGTTGACGTGGTTGAACCAATCGGCCTGCGGGCCGGTCTTGAACGCCCGGACGCGCTCGTCGGCGGTGCGGATGCCGGGCGGATTCTCGTACGTGACGAAGGTGAGGCCGACCGGGGCCTGCACGACCGGGGTGCGGTCGTGGGCGGGGACCCAGGGGTGGCGGTTGGCGTTGGCGTAGTAACGCATGGATGTGGCGATGGAGTTGTTCACCCAGTAGATCGTGGCGTGGGTGAGCAGGTCGTCCTTGGTGAAGACGGACTCGACGTCGCCGCCGTTGTCGCTCCAGGCGTTCCAGCGCTCCAGCAGCCAGGCGAGCAGTCCGGCGGGTGAATCGCTCAGCCCGTGAGCCAGGGTGGCGCCGTCGAGCATGTGCACGGCGAGGTGGGCCGCCGAGCGGTGGTCCAGCTCGACGATCCGGGCGCGGACGTCGGCGGGCTGGTCGTCGGTGAGGGGCCGATTCCGGGCGAAGTCCCAGGCCCTGGGGCCGGTGAAGAAGTCGAGCGGCAGCCCGGAGCCGATGTGGATGCCGTACAACTCGTCGGCGTACTTGTGGCCGAGCTGACTGGACACGATCCCGCCGATGTCGCAGCCCCCGGCGGCGTACTTCTCGTACCCCAGGGTCTCGGTCATCAGGGTGTGCCAGAGGTCGGAGACCTTCCAGAAGTTGACGTCCGAAAAGCCGGTGAGCGGGCCGGGGAAACCGAAGCCGGGCAGGGACGGCACGATGACGTCGAACGCGTCGGCGGGGTCACCGCCGAACGCGGCCGGGTCGGCGAGCGGATCGATCACCTTCGACCAGTGCCAGAACGTCCACGGCCAGCCATGGGTGAGGATCAACGGGATCGGGCGAGGGCCGCGGCCGGGCTTGTGCATGAAGTGCACTGGGATACCGGCGACGCTCACCTGGTAGTGCTCGTAGGCGTTGATGGCGGCCTCGGCCTTGCGCCAGTCGTAGCCGTCCCGCCAGTAGGCGACCAGCTCACGGAGATAGCTGTCCGGGACACCGTAGGACCAGTCCCCATTCCCCTCGTCCAGCGGCGGACGGGTCAATGTGAGACGGGCGCGCAGGTCATCGAGGACCTCGTCGGACACATGGATCGGGGCGGGCGCCAGGGGGAAGACGTGCGGGGTGGTCATGGCGTGCTCCCTTTACCGGGTAGGGGGAAGCGGTGTCGTCGGCTTGCTGGCTGGTCGGGCGGCGAGCCGGGCCATTCTAAGGAATGCGGGCAGCGACGCGGTGAGCGCCGGCCGGCCAGGCGACCGATGCGCCAACCAGGGTCGGTGTGGACCGAACCGCCCCGGCCCGTGAACGTCGGCGCCGAACCGGTCGGGCACGTCCGCCTGGGGTACGCGCGCTTCGACCGCCCGGCAGTCCTTTCGTCGAGGTCGTGAACTCGATCTGGCTGGGTTTGTGCCCACCGCAGTAAATCGGCTGCTTGCTACAGCAAGGCAGGTTTCCGGCATACCTTGGCATACCAGCCCCCTTTACCGAGAGCGTTGCCAGCCGCCGGTTCCCGAGGTCACACCTCCGTCGGCAGATGCGCCTGATCCGCGGGGGATGCGGCATGGCCGGGCAGGCGCAGCACGAACCGCGCGCCGCGGGGGCTGTCTTCGATGGTGAGGGTGCCGCCGTGGGTTTCGGCGATCTGCCGGGCGATCGGCAGGCCGAGCCCGGTACCGCCGGCGTCCCTGCTGCGGGAGGCCTCCAAGCGGGCGAACCGCTGGAAGATGACCTCCTGCTGGTCGGGGGCGACGCCCTCGCCGTCGTCGCACACCTCCAGCACCGCCGTGCCCGCCTTCAGGGTGAGGGTGATGGCGATGGTGGAGTCGGCGTGGCGTTCGGCGTTGTCCAGCAGGTTGTTCAGCAGCCGGGCCAGGCCGATCCGTTCCCCTTTGATCATCATGCCGGGGGTGAGGCGGCGGATCACCGTGACCCGGCGGGGGCGCCGGTCCAGCTCGGCCGCCACCAGGCCGGTCAGGTCGATGGGATCGTGTCGGCCGCTGATGCCCGCGTCCAGCCGGGCGATCTGCAACAGGTCGGTGACCAGGTCCTGAAGCCGTTCCACACTGTCCAGCAGCGCGTTCGCCGTTCGCGGCCAGTCGGTCTCCCGCGGATAGGCGAGCGCCTCGTCGATCTGCAGGCGCATCGCGGCCAGCGGGCTGCGCAGATCGTGGGAGGCGTCCGAGGCGAACCGCAGCTGCTGCTCGACCGCCGACTGTGCCCGGTCCAGGGTCTTGTTCGCGATCTCGGCGAGGTCGCGCAGCTCGTCCTGGTACTTCGGTACCGGCACCCGGTGGCCGAGATCGCTCGCGGTGATCTGGGCGAGGTTGCCGCTGATCGCACGCACCGGCTCCAGGGTCTTGCCCACGGTCCGGTAGGTGCCCGCCGTGGTCGCCCCGACCAGCAGGAGCCAGCCGGCGGCGAGCGGGATCAGCAGCCGGGGGCCCACGTACCAGGGAACGTCGGCGACGGCCATGTTGAGCGACCAGACCCCGTCGGCCCTGTGTAGGGGGTAGGAGATCACGATCTTGCACTGGCCGGGGAACGCGCGCAGGTCACACAACCGCGCGATCGTGTAAGCATCGACATCGGGGCGAAGGTTGGCTATTGACGGCTCACGCGCCGAAAAGCCCGGGGTGGCGGCGGCCGGCGTGCCGGCCGGGTCGAACACCTGAACCGCCTCGTTGTGCCCGTCCGACAGCAGGCGGGGGGATACGCCGCTGTGGCGTATCTTCTTGGCCATCTCCACGGCGTGGGTGGTGAGCCATTTCGTCCGGTCCTCGACGGTGGCCTCCCGTACCGCCACCAGGGCGAACACCGCGACAACGGTACAGATCAGCGCCATGACGGCTCCGGCCACCACGGTCAAGCGGATCCTGATGGAGCACCGATGCCACGCGCTCACCTTGATCCTCCCTTCACGGGCAAACGCACCCCCCTATGGCGACTCCTTACCGGTCCCAGGAAGACTCACGACCAAAACCACGTAAACGTCAGCTGGAACGCGCGGAATGCCCATGTCATGGTGAAAGAGGCAAGCGGCGGCCACTGTCGCCACCACGCTGACCGGACGGGCGGTGACCGGCTGGGAGCCCGGCACCCGGAGTCGCTCGATCGTTGTGGGCTCGGCGGTGGCGGTGCAGCACTGCGACAGGTCGCCGACCGGCCCGTCGGCATCTGCACGGGTGCCTCAGAACCGGCACCCTCCACGAGGAGACCACCGCTTGACCACACCACAACGAAACCATTGCCTGACACCTTGGGACGCCTTTGCAACTCGGCGCAGCTTCGGGAGAACCCGGCCTTCCCCGTTGATCATCCTGATCTACGTATAGTGACGGCCATGGCATGCCGAATCAGTGAACTAGTCATCGACGCCGCGGACCCCGGCCGGTTGGCCGCATTCTGGAGTGACGTCCTCGGCTACGTCGAACTCGAGCGGGAGGCCGACGGCAGCATCGAGATCGGTCCGCCCGACGCCGGTTTCGGCGGCCCACAGCCCACCCTCGTCTTCAGCCCGACCAATGCCCCCCGGACGGGAGGGCTTCGGCTGCACATCGATGTCAACGCCACCGACCGCGACCAGGATGCCGAGCTGGAACGACTGCTCGCTCTCGGCGCCAGGCCCGTCGACATCGGCCAGACCGGCACCGAAAGCTGGCACGTCCTGGCCGACCCCGAGGGCAACGAGTTCTGCCTTCTGCGCGCCCGGCTCAAGCCCCTGTGACGATCGCACCCGTCCCGCTCACCGGCATGCTTCACATCGAGACCGCGGGCTGAGCTCGGCTACCGCTTCTCGGGTCTTGGGCTGGGTCAGCGAGCCTGCTGGTGCCAGCGGTGCAGCAGGGCAGGGAGCTCGCCGAGCAGGAATTCGTAGAAGGCGTGCATCTGTGCCAGGCGCTGACGGGCGGGATCGCCCTCGTCAGTGGCGGCGATCCCGGCGACCGCGGCCTGGAGCATGGCCTGAATGACGGTGTTCTGACTGGTGAACAGGGTGGCCCAGGCGTCGTCGCGGAGCCGGTAGTGCTCGCGCCGGCTACCGGGCGATGGCAGGCGTTCGATCAGTCCGACCGTCGCCAGGGATTTGATCGCGCCCGAGACCGAAGAACAGCGGCTGCTCGACCAGCTCTCCCACTGAAGGAAGCACCACCTCACCATGCGCGCCATCATCATCGGAGCCGGCATCGCCGGCCTGGCCACCGCCCTGCGCCTGCACCAGATCGGCTGGGACACCCTCATCGTCGAACGCGCGCCAGAACGCCGCGGCGGCGGCTACGCGGTCACCTTCGGCGGCATCGGCTACGACGCCGCAGAACGCATGGACCTCCTGCCCGACCTGCGAGCCAATGCCTTCGACACTCAAGAGCTCGTCTACCACAAGAGCGATGGCTCCCGCCGCTTCGCCCTCGACCGCGCCACCATCGCCGCCACCACCGGGCCGCGCTCGATCACCATCCTGCGCGGCGACCTCGAAGCCGTCCTGTACGACAAGGTCGAGGGCCACACCGAGATCCGCTTCGGCGCCACCCTCACCGCCATCGACCAGGACGACCATGCCGTCCGCGTCACCCTGAGCGACGACACCATCGAGGAGGCCGACCTGCTGATCGGCGCCGACGGCCTGCACTCGGCCACCCGCGCCCTGCTGTTCGGCCCAGAGGAGGACTTCCTGCTCGACCTGGAGCACAAGGTCGCCGTCTTCATGCTTGACCGGCGCCCCGCGGCCATCGCGCCCGGCGCGACCGGCACCCTGTCATCGCGCGGCCGCACCGCAGCGATCATCAGCGTCGGCGACGGCCGCAACGTCGCCTTCTTCGGCTACCGCGCCGACCACGCCCGCCCTGACGAGGACGTCACCACCCAGCTGGAGCGCGTCTACGGCGACCTCGGCTGGGCCATCCCCGAAGCCCTCGCCGGGCTGGCGCGGGCCGATTCGGTCTACTTCGACACCATCAGCCAGGTCGTGGCATCGCGTTGGAGCAGCGGCCGCGCGGTACTGCTCGGCGATGCCGCCTGGTGCGTCACCCTGTTCGCCGGGTACGGCTCCGCGCTGGCCGTCGGCGGCGCCGACCGGCTCGGCACCGAACTGGCCGCCCACCCCGGCGACATCCCCGCAGCACTGACCGCATGGGAGGCCGCCATCCGTCCCGAAGCCGAACGCAAACAGAAGCTCGGCCGCCGGGTCAAAGGCGTCTACGCCCCCGCCAACCCCGCGCTGCTGTGGCTGAGCCTGCTACCGCTGCGGCTGGCCTCCCTGCCGCCTGTGCGCTGGTATATGACCCGCCGCTTCATCAAGGGCTGAACGTCGTGTGACACCTAGCCGAGCGGGCGGCCAGGTGTCACATTCCAGGCATCGTAGGAGCGCGCCCCAGCCGGGGCGCGAAATGGGCAACGCGGGAGCCCCGGTCATCGAGCTGGCCCGGCTACCTGGCCCTGCCGGCTCAAGCGGTCGCCGTCGGTGGCCTGCTCGTCTACAGCATGATCGCCATCTGGCTGTTCGGCCGCGAGTTCAGCGACCGTAGCGCCAAAGACCTGCTCGCAACGCCGACGTCCAGGGCAGTCTGCGCCTTACCCGAGACGACCATCTCGCCACCTGCGAAGATGACTCTTTCGGCGAACCGCCCTGATGGCGTTGGCTGGGAGCCAGGGGTAGGACCCTGCGAGGCCGGGAAGGTCAGCAGCTCTGCCCCCGCACCGGCAGCGACCCGGATGAAAGCCGCCGACATCGCCCCATTCGGAGTGGCGATCCTGCTCGCCTGGGTGGACGGGCCATGCTCGCGCGCCGGGTTCACTGGCCTCACGGACACATCACCGATTGAAGGTCCGTCGCGATAAGAGCAGGCATTTCCCCGGAAAAGTTTACACCGAATGTTCAACGATACCGTTAAAGGCATGGATATCAAGGACACAGCCCGTCCGCTAAACGGCGCGAGCGTCTCGGCGTTCCTCCGGTCACTGCCCGCCAAGCCCCTGCTGCTCGGCCTGGGCGAGGCCAGGCACTTCGTGGAGGCGCTGGGCGAGTTGCGCAACGAGATCTTCCAGCACCTGGTCGAGCACGAGGGCTACCGGTCGTTCGCCATCGAAAGCGACTGCCTCATGGGACTCGTGGTGGACGACTACATCACAACGGGCGCGGGCACGCTCGACGACGTCATGGAACGCGGCTTCAGCCACAGCTTCGGCGCGTTCCCGGCCAACCGCGAGCTCGTGCGCTGGATGCGCGCGTACAACGAGGAGCATGACGAAAAGCTCCGATTCCACGGCTTCGACGGCCCACTGGAGTATTGGGCCGCAAGCCCACGCCAGGCGCTCACCGGCCTGCACCGCCTCCTCGACGGCCCGCTCCCGTGCACGATGGAAACCCTCGACACGCTACTCGGCCCAGACGACCGGTGGACGAACGAGGCCACGGTCATGGACCCCTCCCAGTCGATCGGTCAGTCCGCCGACGCCCAGCGGCTGCGACTGCTCGCCGACGACCTGGTGGCGCTGCTCGACACGCAGGCGCCGCGGCTGAGCGCGGAGGACAGAGAAAGAGCGGCACTGTACGGACGCACCGCCGTCGGTCTGCTCCGCTACCACCACTGGATGGCCGACACCTCCCCGGCCCGGATAGCCAGACTGTCGGGTCTGCGGGACGCGATGATGGCCGCCAACCTGCGCGCCGTCGCCGAACACGGTCCAGCCCTGGCCTTCGCCCACAACCTCCACCTGCAGCGGAACAAAAGCTTCATGCCACTCGGCGACCAGCAGTTGGAGTGGTGGAGCGCGGGCGCGATCACCGAAACACACCTGGGCGACCGGTACGCCTTCCTGGCCTCGGCCCTCGGCACGGTGGGCGAGCACGCCCCACCCCCGGACACCGTCGAGGGCCTGCTGTCCACATTCCCGTGGAACAACTCCCTCATCGACGCCCGCCGCCTGGCCGAGGCCATCACGAAGCCCGCCTCGCGCATCTCCCATGATTTCGCCTATTTCCCGCTGGACCCGGCCCAGCTCGACATGATCGACGGCATCGTCTTCCTCAAGCAGGCCGTCATACCGGGTTGACACACAGCAGCACCGGCGAAACTCTCAACGGATACGCAGGTCAGAGGTCCCTTGAAAACCTTCGGACACAGCCCGGAAGGTGAGCCGTTGACCTGCCTATCCGTTGGGACCCCAGGAAGCCGAAGCCGCCTTCGAACCCCCGCACTCGCCAGTCCGCCGGAACGGATTCCAGCGCCGGACCACCGGCGGTTGAAAACGCCTCCGACCAGGAGCGACGACCAAGCCATCGGCCGACTCCCCTGACAGAGAAGGCCAGGGTTCGCCGGCGCCAGGGCACGGCCGGTTCCAGCTGGGAGGAGATCTGGAACAGCAGGTCCTCACGACCGTACGGAGCGATGAACTGGACGCCGATCGGCAACCCGTCTCGACCTCGGCGGCGGTGACCACGCTGCGCCGCACTTGCGCGACGTTGACCAGCAGTTGCCCCACCCGTACGCCGGCCGGTGGCCCACAAGGTCACGACCCGTCCCACACGAACAGGCACACGCCACCATCGGTTGTCGGCATCCAGCCCTCAGCAGATCGGTCTGACACCGCAGAGGCTCCTGCGGACCGCACCGATGATCTGATCGCCAGAGGTCGGTGTCCCCCAACCTGGATCTGCCGCCCTGTGTCTGCAGGTGATGAGTCTTTAGTCCGCTGTAAATGATCTTGAAATCAGACGAACGCCTTTACAATGTAGATTTATACGAGATCGCGGCCATAGCGACCAGATCTCCCGAACATCCAGCAGCTGATCCTGTACCGACATGTTGCGCAAGGACATCCGGACCGCGGCCGAGCACACGATCTACCGAAGATCCCCTCGGCCGGGCAAGCCGTCCTGGATCTGATGGCGTGCGCCACTCCCCCGGTCGATGACCTCATCGGCATGGAGCACCACTCGCCCACGCTGCTGTTCAACCTGGCACGCGAGTACCCGGGTGCCTGATGATCTCGCGGCGCGCCCCCGCTTGACCTTGACACGGTGACAAGGTCTTCACTGTTGCCAAGGAGGTGGTCCCGATGACCGCGCAGAAACAGGACACGGATACGATTCGAGCTTTCCAGGGGCTGGAGGACAGCCGCTCGTCAGTGCGGCTGCGGGCGGCGATGGCGGTCGGCACGACCCCTGACCCGCGATTCATCGACAAGCTCATCGAGCGATGCGCGATCGAACCCGAATTCTATGTGCGCGATATGCTGACATGGGCGCTCACCCGCCACTCAGCATCCATGACGGTTCCAGAGCTTCTCAGGGAACTCCGTTCGGAGCGTGCGCAGGCACGAAGCCAGGCGCTGCACACGCTGTCCAAGATCGGGGACCCGCAGGCCTGGCCGGCGATCACACAGGCGCTTCTGTCCGACGCCGACGATGAGGTGGCGCGGAGCGCTTGGCGGGCAGCGGTCGTGCTCGTGCCCGAAGGCGAAGAGTCCGAGCTGGCCGCGGCGTTGTCGAGACAGCTCGGGCGCGGCGAACGTGAGACGCGGCTGAGCCTCAGCCGGGCGCTGGTCGCGCTCGGTGAGGTGATCGTGCCCACGCTGCGCGCCGCGATGACGGATCCCGACCCGCGCGTACGTGCGCATGCGATCGCCACGGAACGGCTGTTGCGCGACCCGGATGCCGGATTCGAGTTCGCGATCGAGGAGGCCAAGCGCGCCGTAGCCCTCGGTGGCACCGGCAAGGAGGAGTGACAGGCAGTGTTGATCGGTGATGTGGCACGACGGTCCGGGGTCAGCGCCCGCATGCTCAGGCACTACGACTCGCTTGGCCTGGTGCGGCCGACGGGTCGTAGCGGCGCCGGCTATCGGGAGTACTCCAGCGAGGACGTTCGGCGGATCTTCCATATCGAGAGCCTGCGGTCCTTGGGGTTGTCGCTGCGTGACGTCAGGCGCGCGCTCGATGACCCCGACTTCACGCCTTCGGAGCTCGTCGACGACCTCATCCGCCGGACGCGAGAGCGCATTGCGGCTGAGACGGAGTTGCTCACGCGACTGCGTCGGATCGACGCCGTGGAACCCGCCGGCTGGGAGGATGTTCTCCAGGTCGTCGCACTCCTGCAGGCGTTGCGCTCAAAGAGCGCCGGTAAGCGCCAGCGCGCGGCCCTGTCCTCGGTCGAAGAGGTTCCGGTGCCGGTGGAAGCACTGGTCGAGGCAGCGCTGAGCGAAACGGACCCGAACGTCGCCGGAGCCCTTCGCTGGGCTTTGGCGCAATCGGGCGGTGAGGGCCTGGCGCTGCTGGCGGAGGGTCTCGGCTCGCCGGTAGCCGAGGTGCGCAAACGTGCCGTCCAGTCCATCGCCGAGATTCCGAACGGTGAGGCGACCACACTGCTGAAGGACGCCCTCGCGAACCCCGACATCGTGGTCCGCAGGTATGCGGCTCTGGCACTCGGAGCGCGTGCAGTGGCCGACGCGATCCCGACGCTCATCGACATCGTCGTCGAGGGGACGAACGACGTCGATGCGGCCGACGCCCTGAGCGCGCTGGCGAGTCGTCCCGCGCTGGCTGAACAGATCGCTACCAGGCTCGTTGATCGTCTCGCCCACGGCAGCGTTGAATCGTCTGCACGCCGACGGCTGACACAGGCGCTCGCGGATATCCCGGGAACCACGGCGTCCCGGGCCCTCGCAGATCTGTCACATGACGAGGACCGCGCCGTTGCGCTTACCGCGACATACATTCTCGGGATACGCGACGTACGATGACGGGTCTTTCCTGGGGTGTGGCGCAGGACGTGCGCGCTGGTGGGGGCGTCGAGACCGGCCGTCTGAGCGATCGCGGCGATGATGCCGCCGGCGGCGCGGGCGGTCAACGGCAGGGCCGATCCCTGTGGGCGATCAGGACAGGCCGGCGGGGAGTGGCTGAGGACGTCGGCTGCGCCACCACGGCACAAGCTGGACGACGCCGAACGCGACCTCGACGATGAGGAACAGCCATAGCAGCCGCGTGGCGCCTTGGGCCAGTGCGTATGCCTGCCATGCCGCGAACAGCGTGCGCGCGGCGCCGTCGAACAGTCCGTGCACCGGCAGTGGCCTGACGATGCGCAGGAGGGCCCAGACGACGACGACCGAGCCCATCAGATTCGCGTACAGGGTCTGCATCGGGTCGAGTGCCGGCAGGGTGCCCAGGCCGAACGCGCCACTCAACGACGACAGCGCACCGTGCAGCAGCGCGTACGTCCACGGCGTGGCGAATCCCGCCGTGACGACGAGGTCGTACCAGGCGCTGGCGCGTACGGCGCGAAGATAGGCGGGGCGGGAAGGGGCGAAACCAGGGATCACGATGAGCCTCCCGCTGTTCTCACGGCAACGACGCCTCACGGTAAAGGGTGGAGTACGCTCCAAGGTCAAGCCCCGGAATCCGACGGAGGGTCATGCGTATCGGAGAACTGGCCGCGCAGGCGGGTATGACCAGGGACACCATCCGGTTCTACGAGAAGGTCGGCCTTGTCACAGGTCGACGGCTGGCCAATGGTTACCGCGACTTTCCTCCCGAGGCGGTGGCCTGGCTGCACTACGTCCGCACGGCGCAGACGCTCGGATTCTCACTGGCGGAGATCGCACGGCATGGCGAGGAGCTGCACGACGCGCCGGACACCGCGAAAGCGTTGTCCGCGTTGTTCGAGGAGAAGATCCAGGTCGTCGACGCGCGCATGGCCGAACTCGCCGCCCTGCGGGCCGAGCTCACCGCGCGCGTCGGCACCGGATGTCCATTGCGGGCGGCCGACCAGGCCGGCTGAGCACCCGGCGGAGTCCGGCGGGTCCGGCTCCACCCGTCGCACCTGCGTCATCGCCCGGTGCGTCCATTCCGGGATCGGCATGCACACCCCGGCGTCGGTGCACGACGACTCCACCGTCGAGGCTCGGGCAGCACATCATCGAGCACGGCTGGGTCGACCGGGTGGCTTCGGCGGTGAGCATGACCGTCGTGGACGCGCGGGCGTACCCGATGTTCGCGGCCCTGTTCGGCTACGACCACATCCCCAGACTCAGCACTCAACGGAGATCCAGTGTGTGACGGATGGTGGTAGAAGATCACCCGTTCTACCGGATCTCCGTTGTCATGTCTTCATCATCTGCGGTCTTGCAATCCCAGCCCTGGCCCTGGCTAACCGGCATTGCCATTAGCCGGGGTGACTCACCGCTCCGGGCAGGGGCGTGGCGCAATGAACCTGGGCATCACCGGTGATCAGGCGGGCTACGGAGTAGGTGCATAACGGCGCAGCAGAGTCATGCCAAGGGCGACCTGGGCGGGTTCCAGCGTGGTCTTGCCGTCCTCGATGTCCCACAACCCGTTCTGCAGGATGCGGCCAAGCGTCCACCCGGTCGCCCGCTGCCGGTCCAGGCCGAGCACCTCGGTGAGGAGGTCGAAGCGGCGGAGGACCGTGCGGGTCACGTCGCCGGTCGCCACCACCGCCTCTTCCCATCGGCTGTCCAGCGCCGGCCACAGGTCGAACCCGGGGTCGCCGGCCAGCGGTTCGGGGTCGATGGCCAGCCATGGTTCCCGTTGCCCGGCGAGGATGTTGTCGTAGTGCAGGTCCCAGTGCAACAGGCGGTCACCGGGTTCGCCGATCAATTCGGCCACGGCGGACGCGCAGGCGCGTACCAGTTGTTGCTCGGCCGGGTCGCGCAACGCCGACACCGCGCGTGGAACCTGGTCCAGCATGGCGGCGGCGATGTCGGCCAGGCGCCGCAGACCAGGTGGGGCGGGCACCGCGACCAGGCGTGCCATCAGTTCGGCGAGGATCCGCATGGCGGCATCGTCGTCAGCCACCGACGACAGCGGCCGGGCTGCGTCCAGTCGTTCCAGCAACATGGTGCCGGTGTCCGGGTCGTGGTCGAGCAGGCGCACCACGCCGTTGCCGTCCCATGCCCGCAGACCAAGCGCGGCGCCGGCGTTGTTTTCGCTTGCCTGCTGGAATTTCAGCACCGCGGGCGCACCATCTGCGCGGATCACCGGCAGCACGAGCGAGGCCTGGCCGTGTTCTGCGGGGCCGTCCGGCCGGAGTGTCCAGTGGTCCAGGAAGCCCGCGGCCAGTCGGGGCAATTCGGCGATCCAGGCACGGCCGGACGCATTGTTCTTGCCGTACGCCGCGGCGAACGCGTCGGGGACGTCGACGGGGATCGGCGTGCTCATGTCGGGTATCTCCTCTGTGGGTTTCGGGGTGTTCGGGATACGAAGGAGGTCCTGGGGGTGCCCGGCTTCTGGGCCCTCCACTCGGGTCGCCGTCACCAGGGGCAAAGTAGCCCAGCGTGACGATGGTGACGTTGTGTAGCCGCGCGCATGGCCGGGTAGGGCAGGGCGAGCTCGGCGGTGAACAGGTGACCCAGGCGGCCGGCCGGCAGGTGCACGGCGCTGGCCAGGTCTGTGAGCCGGACCGGACCGGCAGCAGATCCAGCGCCTGCCGCAGTGCCGGGTGGTACGGGCCTGGGACTGGCGCTGTCCAGCCGCGCACGAGCGCGGCTGGATTCCGGTGCTCACCGGCCGCACCGTCGGCGGCGGCCCCGACCTTCTCTGGCAGCAGGACGTGGGCGGCGGCCACCCAGCCGTCCACCCGGTCATGGTCGCCGCCGACCAGCCTGATCGTCAGGTGCCTGGTGGCGACGCTCACCGGGTCGAGATGGAGCATGGTGGCGATGGCGTCCGGGGTGGCGTGCAGGGCGTGGCGGGTCCGAGTGGGGATGATCGCGGCGCGTACCGGGCGGCGGGTGCCGTACCCATCGCTCGGCTCTACCTGGCCGGTGGCCACGAGCAGGATCTGCACCGCGGCATGGGCGTGCGGGCCAGTGCGGCCCGCGGCGCCGGTGAAGGCGGGCCGTCCGGATTCCAAGGTGGTCGTGCCTCGCCACCCGAGGGTGGCCGGTACGGCCGTGGTGGTCACAGCGCGCCCTCCTGTCCTGGCTGGGGAGCGGCGGGCGCGGTGGCGGGATGACGGTGCTTGGGGTGCTACGGCGAGCCACGGTTGATCGCCTGGCTCCCTTGAGCTCAAGTTCGATTCTCCACACTCGCGTCATCGGTGGGGTGAGGGTTGCAAAACGCCCTCTGGAGCAGTCTGTGCAGGACCTACCGGCTCAGTCATGTGCTGCCGGTGTTAGGGAAGCATTCCAGAAGTCGGCGTAGCGGCCGGCGCGGCGGAGCAGCTCGCCGTGGCGTCCTTCTTCCACGATCCGGCCGCCGTCGAGAAAGGCGATGCGGTCGGCGCGTTGGACGGTTCGCATCCGATGAGCGACCATCACGACCGTCCGGCCCGGCCATCAGGCGTTCGATGCCCTCGTGGACGGCTGTCTCGTTGACCGGGTCCAGTGCGGAGGTGACCTCGTCCAGGAGCACGATAGGCGCGTTCTTCAGCAGAGCCCGCGCGATCGAGACGCGCTGGCGTTCACCTCCCGACAGCAGCGTGCCGCCTTCGCCGACATTTGCCGCCCATCCGCCGGGCAGCCGCTTGATCACCTCGTCCAGCCGCGCGGCGCTCGCAGCCGTCCGCAGCTCGGCCTCGGTGGCCTCGGGGCGGCCCAGCCGTACGTTGTCCTCAATCGTGCCGTCGAAGAGGTAGACGTCCTGGAAGACGATGGCGATCTGCGCCATCAACACCTCGGTGTCGATGGCGCGCACGTCCACCCCTCCTACGCGCACCGCGCCCGCGTCCACGTCGTGGAAACGCGCGAGCAACTGCAGCAGTGTGCTTTTGCCCGCGCCTGAAGGGCCGACCACGGCAAGCCGCTGCCCCTCGGGTACGGACAACGACAGGTCGTCGAACACCGTGCGGTCGCCATGCTGGAAGGCGACGGACTCCACATCCAGGCCATGACCCACCGGCTGGATCGGTTCCGGTGCTTCCGGCAGCGGCTCGGTGCGCAGGACCGCGTCGAGTCTGGCCAGCTCGGAGCGTGCGGCGCGGAGTTTGCCGCCGATGTCGGCCAACGACAGGACCGGATCGGCGCAGCGAGCGGCCAGCACCAGGATTGTCGGCACCTCCGCAACACCGATGCTCCCGCCGAGCGCGAGGTAGGCGCCCAGAACCAGCAACACGGTGAACATCGCCTGCACCACGAGCGTCAAGCCGATCATGCCGGGCAACACCGACATGCCCGACCTCGATGTCCGCGCGGCGGGGACGGGCACGCCCCGCCGGGCGGCGGCGCGGAGCGCTGCCACCTGCTTGACCCTTATAAGAACAATTCGGCAATGCGAGGCGCAAACACTTGTGGCTGGCATGAGGAGATATGTGGTACGCCTGGTCTTTCTACGGCGGTCAGAATTTCGTCGTGGAGTCGGTAATAGCCACGATCCAGATCACAGCCGGCGACATTCCTCTGACGCCAGTAAGATTGGCGCCGCTCAGGTTCGCTTTGAACAAGTCCGCGCCGCTCAGGTTCGCGCCGGTCAGGTCCACATCGGACAGATTAGTGGGCAGGCTCGCACCGGTCAGATTCGTGTATTTTAGGCGCGTGTTGGTCAGATTCGTGCCCTTTAGGTTCGCGTTGGTCAGGCGCGCTGATCAAATTCGTGCCGGTCAGGTGAGTGCCGACCAGATTCGCGCCGGTCAGATTCGTGTATTTCAGGTCCGCACGGGTCAGGTACGCGTAGTCCAGGTCCACCCCAGGGAAACGCGTTTGGGTGAAGTCTGGCGGTTCGTCTACGAAGCTTGTCAGGTTGGAAGCGGAGGTGAGAGCCGCGTGGACATCGGCTGGCAGCCTTACTCTCATGATCATCTTATCCGGCTTTTTGGATATTTCGGTAATGCATTGTTTTGGTGGTGATTTTGGAGTGCAGAGGTCGTTGTTGCGGACGAATGCGGAAAGGACGTTGCGGATTGTGGGGCGGTCGCGAGAGGAGTCGTCGGCGATGCGTTCTAAGGCGTAGATCGCGCCGAGTCGGGGACTGTACGGGTTTTCGGCTCTGTCTCATAATCGGTGGTAGCGCTGGGTAATGGTCACGGGAGGAGGATGTGGTGGCGAAGGAGGTCGAATCCGGCGCGGCCGCGCATCTGTCTCATGATCCTTTTCGTGCGGGTGTTGACGCCCTTGGTCCGGCCGTTGTGGTGGGGCAGGGTGAGAGCGGCATCGACGGCTGCGCGGTCGAGCTCCAGTCCGTTGGCAAAACCGTGCAGGTGAGGTAGGT
>NZ_JBFAOJ010000131.1:0-21793 GCF_040675205.1 Streptosporangium sp. NPDC049644
GCACCGGAGCCCGGTGGCCACCGGCACGGGCCTGCCGCTGGAGCCGACCTTCCGCACCAAGGGCGGGTCGGCCGTCGATTCGCTGTCCGACGCCCACGCCGATGGCGCGCGCTTCGGCGCGTGCACCACGTTGCGCACCTTCCCGCAGACGCGCGGGTGGGAGAACTCGTCTCACGGTGTCCGCGAGGGCCTCGGTCAGGTGCTGATGTAGGCCGCGAGGTGTTCGCCGGTGAGGGTGGAGCGGGCGGCGACGAGGTCGGCGGGTGTGCCCTCGAAGACGATCCGGCCGCCGTCGTGGCCGGCGCCGGGACCGAGATCGATGATCCAGTCGGCGTGCGCCATGACCGCCTGGTGGTGCTCGATGACGATGACCGACTTGCCGGAGTCGACGAGCCGGTCGAGCAGGCCGAGCAACTGCTCGACGTCGGCGAGGTGCAGGCCGGTGGTCGGCTCGTCGAGGACGTAGAGGCCGCTCTTGTCGGCCATGTGGGTGGCCAGCTTGAGCCGCTGCCGCTCGCCGCCGGACAGCGTGGTGAGCGGCTGGCCGAGGCTGAGGTAGCCGAGCCCGACGTCGGCGAGCCGGTCGAGGATGGCGTGCGCGGCCGGCGTGCGCGCCTGGCCGGCGCCGAAGAACTCTCCGGCCTCGGTCACCGACATCGCGAGCACCTCGCTGATGTCGCGGCCACCGAGGTGGTGGTCCAGCACCGATGCCTGGAACCGCTTGCCCTCGCACTCCTCGCAGGTGGTGGCGACGCCGGCCATCATCGCCAGGTCGGTGTAGATGACGCCGGCGCCGTTGCAGTTGGGACAGGCGCCCTCGGAGTTGGCGCTGAACAATGCGGGCTTCACACCGTTGGCCTTCGCGAACGCCTTGCGGATCGGGTCGAGCAGTCCGGTGTAGGTCGCCGGGCTGCTCCGCCGCGAGCCGCGGATCGCACCCTGGTCGACCGAGACGACACCCGCACCGGCGGGGATCGATCCGTGGATCAGCGAGCTTTTGCCGGAGCCGGCGACACCGGTGACGACGCAAAGGACGCCGAGCGGGATGTCGACGTCGACGTCGCGCAGGTTGTGACGGGTGGCGCCGCGGATCTCCAGAGTGCCGGTGGGGGTGCGCACCGTCTTCTTGAGGGCGGCCCGGTCCTCGAGATGGCGGCCGGTGAGGGTGGCTCCGGTTCGGAGCCCCTCGACGGTGCCCTCGAAGCAGACGGTGCCGCCCGCCGTACCGGCGCCGGGGCCGAGGTCGACGACGTGGTCGGCGATCGCGATCGTCTCCGGCTTGTGCTCCACGACGAGCACCGTGTTGCCCTTGTCCCGCAGCCGCAGCAGCAGGCCGTTCATCCGCTGGATGTCATGGGGGTGCAGGCCGATGGTGGGCTCGTCGAAGACGTAGGTGACGTCGGTGAGCGAGGAGCCGAGGTGGCGAATCATCTTGACGCGCTGTGCCTCGCCGCCCGACAGCGTGCCCGACGGCCGCTCCAGCGACAGGTAGCCCAGCCCGATCTCCACGAACGAGTCGAGGGACTGCCGCAGCGCGGTGAGCAGCGGCGCCACCGACGGCTCGCCGAGGTCGCGGACCCATTCGGCAAGGTCGCTGATCTGCATCGCGCAGGCGTCGGCGATGCTGATCCCCTTGATCTTGGAGGATCGGGCCGCCTCGCTGAGCCGGGTACCGCCGCACTCGGGACAGGAGGTGAACGTCACCGCCCGCTCCACGAAGGCCCGGACGTGCGACTGCAGCGCCTCCTTCTCCTTGGACAGCATCGACTTCTGGATCTTCGGGACCAGGCCCTCGTACGTCAGGTTGATGCCATCGACCTTGATCTTGGTCGGCTCCTTGTAGAGCAGGTCGTGGAGCTCGGCCTTGGTGTACTTGCGGATCGGCTTGTCGGGGTCGAAGAAGCCGCAACCGCTGAAGATCCGGCCGTACCAGCCGTCCATGCTGTAGCCGGGGATCGTGAGCGCGCCCTCGCTGAGCGACTTGGAGTCGTCGTAGAGCTGGGACAGGTCGATGTCGGTGACCCGGCCCATGCCCTCGCAGCGCGGGCACATGCCGCCGGTGATGCTGAAGTCGCGCCGCTCCTTCATGCTCTTCCCGCCGCGCTCGAACGAGACCGCACCCGTTCCGCTGATGGAGGCGACGTTGAAGGAGAAGGCCTGGGGTGAGCCGATATGCGGCCGGCCGAGTCGGCTGAAGAGGATGCGCAGCATCGCGTTGGCGTCGGTGACGGTGCCGACCGTGGAGCGGGGGTTGGCCCCCATCCGCTCCTGGTCGACGAGGATCGCGGTCGTCAGCCCTTCAAGGACGTCGACGTCGGGCCGCGCCAGCGTCGGCATGAAGCCCTGCACGAAGGCGCTGTAGGTCTCGTTGATCAGACGCTGTGACTCCGCGGCGATCGTGCCGAACACCAGCGAGCTCTTGCCCGAGCCGGACACGCCGGTGAACACCGTCAGCCGGCGCTTCGGGATCTCGACGCTGACGTCCTTGAGATTGTTCACACGCGCGCCGTGCACACGGATCAGATCGTGGCTGTCGGCAGCGGGTAGCGCAGGCGACTGCGGGTCCGGCATGGGGGCCGTGCTCATCGTGTCTCCATCTGTTAGGCGAGGTCGCCTTCGCGGTCTTCGTCGGTGTGGCCTGGCTTGATCTAACCAGTTTCAAGTAGTACGTCTGGTTTTTCCTTCAGCGGAGCGGTCACGGCAGCAGCCCACCGCGTCAGCCGGGGGCGCGACTCGTTCCCCCGGACATCGATTGCTCGGTGGCGCGACGACGCTGGGCGGGGGAGCGGGGGCGGCACTCATCGGTCGTGAAGCGGCTCGGGGACGCTGCCGTCAGGGTCCGGCGGCGGTGGCTCCAGATGGCCGCCGTCGGCGTCGTGCGCGGGCTCCCGCACGGTGCCGTCTGTGCGGATCACGGCTGCGATCGCCGGACGGTTCAGCGGACCTCCTGGATGCGGACCAGGTTGCCCGCGGGGTCGCGGAAGGCGCAGTCGCGGATGCCGTACGGCTGCTCGGTCGGCTCCTGGACGACCTCGGCGTCGCCGGCCTGCAGTTTCTCGAAGGTGCCGTCGAGGTCGGGGGTGGCCAGCAGGATCCAGCCGTAGGTGCCCTTGGCCATCATCTCGGCGATGGTGCGGCGCTCGTCGTCGGTGACGCCGGGGTCGGTGGCCGGCGGGGCCAGGAGGATGGAGGTGCCGGGCTGCCCGGCGGGGCCGACCGTGATCCAGCGCATTGTGCCCTGTCCGACGTCGTTGCGGACCTCGAAGCCGAGGGTGTCGCGGTAGAAGGCCAGGGAGGCGTCCGGGTCGTCGTGCGGGAGGAAGCTCGTGTGAATGGTGATGTCCATGGCAGTCACGCTAGGTGCGGCTCGGGGGCCCGCGCTTCTCGATTCCTGATCGGTCTGGTCACCTGCTTCGCCACGCAGGACGGCATTCCCGCGGTCGCCTCCGCCGCCTGGCGCCGGTAGACGCTGGGCGGCGCACCGACCAGTTCGGTGAAGCGGGTGCTGAAGGTGCCCAGCGACGAGCAGCCGACCGCGAAGCAGACCTCGGTGACGCTGAGGTCGCCACGGCGCAGCAGCGCCATCGCGCGCTCGATACGACGCGTCATCAGGTAGCCGTAGGGCGACTCGCCGTAGGCGCGCCGGAACTCGCGGCTGAGGTGCCCGGCCGACATGTGCACGCCTCGGGCCAGCGCCTCGACGTCCAGCGGCTGCGCGTACTCCCGGTCGATCCGGTCGCGGACACGGCGCAGCCGCGCGAGGTCGCGCAGGTGTTGCGCCGTGGCGGGTCTGCTGGTCACATGCGAATCGTACGTCGCGCGGGAGTCGCCCAGCGCCGCTGGTGTCCCACCCCACTCCGTGGACGGCAACCGCAAGCCGGGGTCGCGGCGGGTGATCTTCGGCAGTCCAAGGCTGCGCCGGTTCATGGCGAGGAGCAAGCAGACGCGCCTGCGCAACGAGGACCTGGCCACCGCCTGACCTGCCATCCAAGGCTGTCATGCCTTCAACGGTATCGTTGCGCCATAGGTGTAAACTTTGGCGGTATTTCCCGCTGTTGACGAGAGCCTACCTTCAAAATGCGGTTGCGACCCATCGATCTGGCGCGCGAGCATGGCCTGTCCACGCAGGCGGTGCGCAACTACGAGGAGGCGGGGATCCTGCCGCCGGCCGAGCGCTCGCCGCACGGCTACCGCGTCTACGCTCCGCGCCACGCGGCGGCGTTGCGGACGTTCCTGGTGCTGATCCCCGCGCACGGCCACGCGGCCGCGGGGGCCATCATGCGGGCCGTGAACGGCGGCGCGGCCGAGGAGGCGCTGCGGCTGATCGACGAGAGCCACGCGCAACTGGCCGACGACCGGTGCACGCTGGAGGCCGTGGAGCGGGCACTGGGCGACCTGGCGCCGCCGCGTGAGCTGGAGCCGGGGGTGACGTTCATCGGGCCGCTGGCGCGCAGGCTCGGTATCCGGCCGGCGACGTTGCGCAAATGGGAGCGGGCCGGGCTGATCGTGCCCCGGCGCGACCCGCGCACCGGCTACCGCGTCTACACCTCCGCCGACGTGCGTGACGTGCTGCTGGCCCACCAGTTGCGGCGGGGCGGGCACGGGCTGGAGCAGATCGCGCGGGTGCTGGAGCAGGTGCGGGCGGCGGGCGGAGCGGAACCGCTGCAGGCGACGCTGCGGGAGTGGCGCGACCGGCTGACGGCGCGGGGCTTGGCGATGCTGGCGGGCGCGGGCGCGCTCGACACCTATCTGGGGACGCCGTAGCACCTGACGGCGAGTTCACAGGTGGTCGCACGAACGTTTCCTTTGTGGGTGACCGGCCTCGACCTGGCGCCGGGCGGCCGCGGAGGTTCGGACCTCGGGCTCGCCGTCGCCGACGCCGTCGAGTCCGCGCTCGTGCGGCATCGGGACCATCGCTTCGACGACGGCGGCGCGGGTGCGGGCAGGGGCGATCGTCAAGCCTTCGGCAACCGGCGCGCAAGGGATGGTACCGATCGGTTCGACCTTTGGGACCTTCGATGACAGATCCGCTTGCCGCCGACCCGCCGCGCGACCGGCCGGTGCTCCTCATCGGCACAAGTCTCGACACCGTCACCCCCTGCGACGCGCATCACGAAGCGGCTGTCACGGCGTACCAGGCGTAGCCCGACAAGCACCTCGAACACCATGTCTTCGCGGCGCCGGCCGGGCCCGGTGGGTGGTCTGGGATAACGCTGGGTTCGCCGTGCCTGAGGCTGCGTCACGGGTCCGTGGCCCGCCGGGCGCGGAGAGCCCGGAGCTTGTGGCGGTTGCCGCAGCGCTCCATCGCGCACCAGCGCCGGGCGCCGGGGCGGGAGGTGTCGACGAACACCAGCGGGCAGTTGTCGCTCGCGCACTCGCGGATGCGTTCGGCGAGCGGCCCGGACAGCAGTTCGATCATCTCCCGCGCCAGCGTCGACAGTGCCTGCGTTGCCCGCACCGGCGGCGCCCACCCCGCGGTCGTGCCGTCGGCGGCGAGCGCGGGGATCAGCGGCGCCGCGGCCGCGGCCCGGTTGATGGTGGCGACGGTTCCGGCGGGGAGGGGGTGACGCGCCGCCTGGGCGTGTGCCGCGTCCCAGATCGCCTGGCGGAGGGTCTTGGCCGCGGTCAGCTCGCGGGCCGCCACGGGGACCGTCATGACCGCGGCCAGTGGCGGCTGGGCCAGCCATTCGCCGAGGTCGGCAGGCTCGTGCAGGGTCTCGAAAACCGCGTATCGGCCCTCACCGCCGGTGTGGGCGAAGTCCAGGCAGACGGCGCCGGCATCGAACCGGAACGACCCGCCCTTGGGGTCGTGCAGCACCCGTCCGGTTGCGTTCGCTCGCATGACACTACTATAACTGGTGTCGAACGAAACCAGTATGACCGGTGTTATCGCCAAGAGGAGAGCGACACATGGGTGTACGGCACATCAACCCCGAAGGGCTCCATCGCAGCCCGGCCTTCAGCCAGGCCGTCGTGGTCGAACAGCCGACGAAGACGATCTACGTCGGCGGGCAGAACGGCGTCGGCGCCGACGGCAAGGTCGTCGGTCCCACGGTCGGGGAGCAGTCCAGGCAGGCGTTCCGCAACCTCACGACCATCCTGGAGAGCGAGGGGGCGAGCCTGGCGAACATCGTGCACTGGCGCATCGCCGTGGTGGACGGGCACACGTTCGACGAGGGGGTGGCCGCCTTCCAGGAGGTGTGGAACCGGGCCGACCCGCCGCCGGCCATCACGGTCCACGTCGTGGCCGGCCTGGGCCCCGGCTTCCTCGTCGAGATCGACGCCGTCGCCGTCGTGTGACCCCCCTTCGACGCCGCTGTCGGCCTCGCCGTACCGCCGCCTCTCCCGCTTGCGGAAGGGACGCGGCAGGTCGACGATGACGGCGCTGCCGTGCTCGCGGCCTGCGACGCCTCCTCAACGAACACCGGCCCCGCGTGTTCGGCCGAGATGGCGGGCAGGTCCGCCTCCGGGACGCCGAAGATCCTCGCGCAGGCGGAGATGCCGCGCTACCGGCGCGTCACGCGTGCTCCGCGCAGAAGCAGCCAACGCCCTTTTCGATCCACTCCTGGCCGACCCACTCCGGGTGCCGCTCGATCATCAGCGCCTTGACCTCCGCGACGATTGTCTCCTGGGTCATAGCCGAGTCGCGCCGCACCCAGGTCTCATCGCGCAGCAGCTCGAGATAGTCACGGACATCGACCAGCAACTGCGGGCCGGAGATGTCGCCGTGGCCGGGCACCACCACCTTCGGGCCGGTCGCGACCAGGCCGCGCATCACCTCGATCCAGCGCAACCCCGAGACGTCGGTGTCGTACGGCGGAAACCACGGGAAGATCGAGAACTGTCCGGCGTCGACCAGGTCACCGGTGAACAGCACGCCCGCGTCAGGGACGGTCACCACCTGGTCGCCCTTGCTGTGGGCGCGTCCCGTGGCACGCAGCCGCACGACCCGGCCGCCCAGGTCGAGCTCGTACGCGCCGTCGTAGACCGCGTCCGGCGTGACCGGCTCGACGCCTTCCAGCTGCCGCGCGATCGGCGCGCCGAGGCCGCGGAACATCTCGAGGTAGCCCGGCCCCTTGCCGGCCAGGTCCGCTGCCTGCGCGCCGTTGACGAGGTACGTCGCCTCGCCCGCGAAGGCTTGCGCGCCGAACGCGTGCTCAGGGTGGAAGTGCGTCGTGGTCAGGTAGAGCTTGCGGCCCTTGGCGTACTCGGTTGCGAAGGCGAGCACCTTCTCGCCGTTGCGCGGTCCCATGCCGGTCTCGACGACCAGCACAGAGTGGTCGCCGCCGATGACGCCGATGTTGGGCACGAGCTCCGCCCCGCGGTTCGGGATCACCACCAGGTCGCGGGCGAGTTCCCGGACCTGGGAGATCTCGACGATCGGCTCGTGGGTGAGGGGTTCGGAAGACATGCTCCGACCCTGCCGCCGGCGCGTGCCCGGCGTCCAACACCGATTCCGCAATCCCGATACCGCAACGGTATCTTTGCTGATGATGGAGCTCCGCCTGCTGCGCTACTTCGTGGCCATTGCCGAGGAACGACACTTCGGGCGGGCCGCCGCCCGGCTGCACATGTCGCAGCCACCGTTGAGCCGGGCCGTCAAGCAACTGGAGACCGACCTGGGCGTCGTGCTGCTGCGCCGTTCGGCCACCGGAGCCGAGCTCACCCCCGCCGGGAACGCGCTGTACATGGAGGCGCGTACGTTGCTGGAACAGGCCGAGCAGGCACGCGCGCGGGTGACGGCAGCCGCCGGGGCCGTGACGCTCACCATCGGCACGCTCGCCGACAGCGCAGGAGAGACCGGCACACGCCTGGCCGCGACCTTCCGCCGCCGCCATCCCAAGGTCTCGATCCGGATCCGCGAGGCGGACTTCACCGACCCCACCACGGGGTTGCGCAACGGCCTGGCCGATGTGGCGCTCACCCGACTGCCCTTTGACGACATCGGCATCAGCACGCGCGTGCTGCGTTCCGACCCGGTCGGGGTCGTCCTGCGCGCGGACGACCCGCTGGCCGGCCGTGACACCCTGTGCCTGGCCGACCTCGCCGGCCGTCCCTGGTTCCAGTTGCCAGAAGGCACGGACCCGGTCTGGCGCGCCTACTGGAACGGGGCGACGTCCGTCGGCGAACGGCCTGCCGGCCCGGTGGTGCGCACCGTCAACGAATGCACGCAGGCCGTCCTCTGGAACGGCATGGTCGGCATCGCGCCGCTCACCCATGCCCTGCCCGACGGGCTGACCTGGGCGATCCTGACCGACATGCCCCCGAGCCTTCTTGTCGTCGCCTGGGCGACCGAGCATGAGAGTCCCCTGGTCCGCTCATTCGCCCACATCGCCGTTAACGCGTACCGGCCGGCGCAAACGTAGCCGAGTCCGTGCGACCGGCGCCGCTGTAAACCCATTTCCGCTGCTGTAGGGCACCGACAGGCCGCAGCCGCACCTCGGTGTGTCGCCGGCCGTCGGGCTGCCTCGGCGGTGCGATCGTCGCCTGCCGGTACAGGTGCGGAGCGATCATGTTGGTGTGCGCGGTGAGGTCGGCGGCCTGCCCCGTGCCGAGGCCGAGCACCGGGTACCGGTTGCCGCCGGTCCGGCCGCCGCCGATGTTCCTCCTCGACGATGCAGATCGGAAGCTGATCGTCCGTCGCCGTACGGAACGGCCAGGTCCCCGCACCACCGTCGTCCGCCGTCAGCGATCACGCGAAGATCTTTATTCCGTTGCGCCTGGGACGCCGAACATGTCAGCGTCAAGCCCGCTGGACGGTAGTTACGACACAGGCGGTGTGAAATGAGGCATGCGGGACTCGCGCTCGCGTTCGTGTCCTCGTGGTGTTTCGCGTTCTCGGGGCCGATGGCCAAATACCTCATCACCGCCGGGCTGACGCCGATCGAGGCGGTGTGGACGCGGATGGCGGGGGCGGGGCTTTTATTGGTGGCCGCGCTGGCTGTGACCAGGCCGCGGGCGTTGCGGATCCCCCGCTCCAGGTTGCCGTTCTTCGGGCTGTATGCGGTCATGGCGGTGGCCGGGGTGCAGTTGCTCTACTTCGTCGCGATCACCCGGTTGCCGGTGGGGATCGCGTTGCTGCTGGTGTGCATGGCGCCGGTGATGGTGGTGGCGTGGGTGCGGCTCGTACGAAAGGCACGGCTCGCGCGGGCCGCGTACGTCGGGGCGGTCGTCGCGGTCGTGGGCCTCGGGGTCGTCGTCGAGGTCTGGCGGGAGGTACGGCTGGACGTGCCGGGCCTGCTGCTGGGGTTGCTGGCCGGGGCATGCTCTGCCGGATATTTCCTGATGAACGATAGCTTTGGCGACGACGTGGACCCGCTCGGACTCATCGCCTGGGGGATGACGGGGGCGGCCGTGGTGCTGACCCCGTTCGCCCGGCCCTGGAACATCCTGTGGGACGCCTTCATGGTCTCCGCGACGCCCGCCGCGGGTGGTGGCCGGATGTTGCCGGTGCTGGTGGCGTACCTGTGGATGGTGCTGGTGGCGACCGTGGTCGCGTACATCCTGGGGGTGCACGCCGTGCGGCGGCTCTCGGCCGCCGTGGGCGCCACCGTGGCGTCGCTGGAGGTCATCGGCGGCGCGATCGTGGCCTGGGCGCTGGTCGGCGAGACGCTCGGTGCGTTCCAGATCGTGGGCGGGCTGATCGTGTTGTCCGGCGCCCTGCTCGCCCAGACCGCCACCGGCTCCGCCCTCGCCGTTTCAGAACCGGGCACCGGTCCTTGAAACGGCCGGACCCTTCGGCGGTTCGCGGGTAGGCGCCATGCGGCGAGATCGAGGTCATGTCCCAGAGCCTGCGGGAGGACTCGATGCCGGACGCCTCGATCGCGGCGGACCCGGCCGATCGGCGACTTTCCACCTCCGACGGAAATCCGTCACCGCGGGCAGCGCCCCGAGCGCCTTCTCCACGCTCGGGGCGCCGAACTGCGCGCATCGTCGACCGCATGTCGACCGGCCCCGGACCTTCTCGGCGACGGCGATCTGCCGGATGCTGGTCGACTGCGGGTTCGCGACTCCGCTGCCGATCCCCGAAAGCAGGAAGGCGGCGCTCAAGAACGGGAACGCCCCGGCGGGTACCAGCGCCGCACCGAGCACGCCGAGCAGCGGGGCGGTGTCGCCGAGTACGAGCCCGCGATCAGGGGATGCCCAGGAAGATCAGCACGGTGCGGGCGGTGCCTGTGCGGTGCCGCTCACGTCGTCGCCGTGACGCGCGGCCCCAGAATCGCCGACAGCCGCGCCAGCACGCCCGGGTTCGCCCAGTAGTAGACCCAGGTGCCGCGCCGCTCGCAGTCGATCAGCCCGGCCTGGCGCAGCACCTTCAGGTGGTGGCTGATGGTCGGCCCGGTCACCTCGAAGGCGCCGGTCAGGTCGCACACGCACGCCTCGCCGCCCTCGTGGCAGGCGATCAGCGACAGCAGGCGCAGCCGTACCGGGTCGGCGATCGCCTTGAACAAGGGCGCCAGTTCCTCGGCCTCGGCCACGTTCAGCGGCTCGCAGACCAGTGGCGCGCAGCACGCCTGCCCGGCCTGGCCGGTCCCGGCGAGGTCCACGATCGGCAGCACTTGTTTCGACATACTTCTAAGTTGACAGAGATCTAATCAGCATGCAAGCTGACGTCGGATCGCTGATTTGACGTTTATCAAAACAGTGTGACCGCCATTCCCGGCGTCCGTCCGTTGAAGGAGGACTCGCATGTCCCGTGTTCAGCTCGCTCTTCGCGTCTCCGACCTGGAAGGCTCGATCGCCTTCTACTCCAAGCTGTTCGGTACCGAACCCGCCAAGCGTCGCCCCGGCTACGCCAACTTCGCCATCACCGAGCCCCCGCTGAAGCTGGTGCTCCTGGAAGGCGAGGCCGGCCACGACACCCGCCTGGACCACCTCGGCGTCGAAGTGACCGACACCGACCAGGTCACCGCGGCCACCCGGCGGCTGAAGGACGCCGGGCTGGCCACCTTCGAGGAGAACGACACCTCCTGCTGTTACGCCCTGCAGGACAAGGTGTGGGTGACCGGTCCCGGCGCCGAGCCATGGGAGGTGTACGTGGTCAAGGCCGACGCCGACGTCCTGGGCAAGTCCGCCGCCCAGGGCCAGGCGACGCCCTGCGCCTGTGGCCCGGACGGGGACCAGGCCCCCGGCCGGCCGGTCGGCGCCGCGGCGAACACCGGCTGCTGCTGACGACCTGTGGAAGATCACCCCGGGTCGGCTCGCGACGGGCCTTGGCCGTACCGCTCGGGGCCACGGGCGGTACGGCCAAGGCCCGCTCAGCCTCCCGGGGGAAGGTCGTCGTGGAACAGTGCGGCCATCGCTTCCAACGACTCCTTCTCCTCCTGAAGCAAAACGGCCGGACACCGGCATCCGGCGTAGGTTCGGGGCCGAACCACCGGTCCGGCCGGTGCTCCTGCTGTTGCGGACCGCGTTCTGCCTGGGCCCGGCGGGCCGGGCCCTGGACGAGGCCCGCCGACTCATCCGGGAAGAGGGCGCCGTTCTCGTACCCGGCCTCGAGGAGGCGACGGCCCGCCTGGCCGAGGCCGCCGAACGGGCGCGGCGGGCGCAGCACGCACCCGCCGCTGCGGACCCCCGCGAGATCACCCGCCTGCGGTACGACTCCGCCCGGCTCACCCTGGCGGCCACCCGACTCGAGGCGACCGCGAGCGGCGGGCGGGGCTACGCCACCGACACCCCGGCCAACCGGCGGCTGCGCGAGGCGGCGTTCCTCCCGGTGCAGCCACCGGGCGAGACCCGGCTGCGCTGGGAGCCGTCACAACCGGCGACCTGGCCGGCCGACCCTGCTCGGTCCTGCGGTTTGCGCCAGGTGACGCTGTAGCGCCACAGCAGATGGCGGCGGTACTGGGAGCCGGGCAGGATCTCGGCGGCCAGCGCTCGCATCTGCGGGTACGTCACCGGTGGCGGCCACACCATGGGGGAGGGATGCTCCCAGTGACCCTTCGTGGCGCGGTGGAAGGCGCCGACGGCGACGCCGGCGAGTTCACGCGGCAGGTCGTCGGGCATGGTGCTGCGGGCGAGGCCGACGACGGCCAGGACGCCACCGGGGCGCAGCAGGTCGCGCATACGAGCCAGCCCGGTGGCGGCGTCCAGGTGGTGCAAGGTGGCCACCGATGCGACGACGTCGAACGAGGCGGGCTCGAAGGGGTGGGTGAGGAAATCGCCGAGGATGTAGTCGACGTCGTCCGGGTGCTCTCGGGCCTGGTCGATGCCGGGCGCGTCAAGATCGATGGCGGTGACATGCGGCACGGCCTGCCGCAGTTCACGGGCGAGCATGCCCTCGCCGCAACCGACGTCGAGGGCGCGCTGGGCGCCATGGTGGATCGCGCGGAGAACGCGGGGGTGGTAATGGATGTTGTGGTTCCACCGCCTGTCGTTCTCCATCATCATGTGATCACTATGGCCCCTGGTTCCGTTCGAGGTCAGGCGAACCTGAGGTCAGCGAACCAGCCGGAAGAACGCGCGGACATCGGCGACCAGCAGGTCCGGTGCCTCCATCGCGGCGAAGTGGCCGCCCCGGTCGAACTCCGACCAGTGCACGATGTCGTGTTCGCGCTCGGCGATCCGCCGGACTCCGGCGTCGCCGGGGAAGACGGCGACGCCGTGCGGCAGTGCCGAGTACTCGGTCACCGCCCCCCACCCCTTCTGCCCTTCTTTGTAGAGGCGGGCGGCCGAGGCGGCGGTCCCGGTGAACCAGTAGACGCTCACGTCGGTGAGCATCTGGTCGATGTCCACCGCGTCCTCGGGCAGCCCACAGGCCGGGTCGGTCCATTCCTTGAACTTCTCCACGATCCACGCCAGCTGCGCCGCGGGCGAGTCGTGCAGTCCGAACGCGAGGGTCTGCGGCCGGGTCGCCTGGATTATCGCGTAGCCGGCCCGGTCCTGGTCCTGGTACTGGCCGAGGCGGGCGAGTTCCGCCTGGGTCAGCCCCTCGAACTCGGCCGGGTCGCCGCTCGGGAACCCGAGCGCGCCGTTGACATGTACGCCGACGACGTTCTGGGGCGCGATGCGGCCGAGTGTCGGCGAGATGACCGAGCCGCTGTCGCCGCCCTGCGCGCCGTACCGCCGGTAGCCGAGCCGGTCCATCAGCTCCGTCCACGCCCGCGCGACCCGCTGCAGGTCCCAGCCGGTCTCGGTGGTCGGACCGGAGAAACCGAACCCGGGGATCGACGGGGCGACGACGTGGAACGCGTCGGACCGGTCGCCGCCGTGCGCCGCCGGGTCGGTGAGCGGTCCGATGACCTTCATGAACTCGGCGACCGAGCCCGGCCAGCCGTGCGTGAGGATCAGCGGCAGCGCGTCGGGTTCGGGCGAGCGAACATGCAGGAAGTGGACGTTCTGGCCGTCGATCTCGGTGGTGAACTGCGGGTGCTCGTTGAGCGCCGCCTCCTGTTTCCGCCAGTCGTACGCCGTCCGCCAGTACTCGGCCAGCTCCTTCGCGTACGAGGACGGGACGCCGTACGACCAGCCGGTGCCGGGCAGCTCGTCCGGCCAGCGGGTACGGGCCAGGCGGTCGCGGAGGTCGTCCAGGTCGGTCTGCGGGATATCGATGCGGAACGGGGTGATTTTCGCCATGTCCAATACGTTAGGAGCCGGTTAGGACAGGTCCGGTCCTAGGATGCGGGCAGGATTGACAGCATGTTGGAGACCTCGGCTCGACTTCTCAGATTGCTGTCCCTCCTGCAGACCCACCGGGACTGGTCCGGCGCGGAGCTCGCGGAGCGACTCGGCATCACGACGCGGACCGTACGGCGGGATGTGGACCGGCTGCGGGAACTGGGCTATCCCGTGCACGCCATGGCCGGCACGCCGGGTTACCGGCTGGGCGCCGGGTCCGACCTGCCCCCGCTGCTGCTCGATGACGACGAGGCGGTCGCGGTCGCGGTGGGGCTGAGGACGGCCGCCGGGGGAACGGTCGCCGGGATCGAGGAGACATCCGTGCGGGCGCTCGCGAAGCTCGAACGAGTGCTGCCCGCACGGCTGCGGCATCGCGTTCACGCGCTGCAGTCGATGACCGTGCCCATGCCGGGGGCCGCGGCGCCGGTGGACCCCGAGGTGCTGACCGCCATCGCCGCGGCCTGCCGGGACCATGAGGGACTGCGCTTCGACTACCGGTCGCACGAGGGGCGGGAGGGCCGCCGTTCAGCCGAGCCCCATCGGCTCGTGCATTCGGGGCGCCGGTGGTATCTCGTGGGCTGGGACATCGACAAGGAGGACTGGCGGACCTACCGGGTCGACCGGCTGCGCCTGAGGACGCCGAACGGGCCCCGCTTCGTCCCCCGGGACCCGCCTGACGAGGACCTCGCCGCCTACATGTCCCGGGCGATCTCCAGTGCTCCGTACCGCTACCAGGCGCGCCTCACCATGCACGCCCCGGCGGAGGTCGTGACCGGGCACATGCCGCCGACGGTGGGGGCGGTGGAGCCCGTCGACGCGGAGACCTGTGTCCTGCTGTGCGGTGCGAACAACCTCGACGAGATCGTCGTGTGGGTCGCCCTGATGGACATCGGGTTCGAGGTCCATGAACCGCCGGAGCTGATCGGGCGGATCGGCGTCATGGCCGACCGTCTCCGGGCGGCATCGGGAACCATGGGTAAGGGCTTCGGCGATGCGGACGACTCCGGCCGCCCGCTCGGCTGAGAGGTCGGCGGGCCGCCCTGGAGCCGTTGCCGCCGGTTGGCAAGAGGCCGGGGAGGCCGCCGGCCTTCTACCGCGACACCCCCGGCTTCGAGATGCGCAACGACGTCGGAACCGGCAGGACGCGCTGGATCCGGGGGGACCGCCACCTGAAACTCCATGATCTCCAGGGCCACCCCACGTCAGCGCGCCGTGGATCCAGCGCGTCGCTCATGGCGCGAGCGCGCGAGGTGATGGGCCGTACGCAGCAGCTCACGGGTTGCCGCTCCAGTGCGCGAGCCCGGGTTCACCACCGCCAGCCAGCCGACGGTGCCGTAGACGGGGTGCGCGATCACGGTGTCGGCAGCGCCGGGGTCGACCTCGGTGCTGGCTGATTCGCGTGGTGCGTGACCGGTCCACCGGATGAACGCTTCTTTACCGGCGGAGATGTTCACGCGGAAGGTGTCCGGCCGGTCCAGGCGCGATGCCTCGTCGCCGGGGTAGTTCTTGGTCACGACCGTCGCGAAGGGCTGGGTCGTCGCCGGGATGACACCATCAGGCGCGTAGTAGAAGAACGTGTCGCCCCAGCTGATCTCCGGCGAGCCGTCGCCGGGGGCCGGCCTGAGGGTCAAGACGCCGTCGAAGCCGTCGATGAAGCCGATGATCTCGTCTATGGTCATGTGTTCTAGCGTGGCATTAAAGTGCTTATGGAGACTTTGGGGCTGAGGATGAGGGGCTTCAGGGTGTCAGGTCTCAAATCGCGGGACATGCGTACCGTCGACGTCGCTCGGCGTGCCGGGTACTCCGTTCAACAGGTGCGCAACCTCGAACGCGACGGTGTGCTGCCGCCGGCGACGCGCACGGCCGCGGGCTACCGGATCTATGGAGAGATACATCTACAGTCCGCGTTGGCCTATCGGGCCCTCGCGGCGGGCGCGGGCCCGATCGAGGCCAAGAAGATCGTTAGGGCCGTCCACCGGTTCCCTGCCTCGCAGGTGCTCGCCCTTCTCGACGCGGCGCACGCCCGGCTCCACGCAGAGCGCGCAGAACTGAGGCAGGCCAGGGAGGCCGCCCGGACAATCTCCAGCGAGCCGATCGAAGACGTGCGCGCATCGGACTCGATGGGCGTCTCCGAACTCGCCGCCGCCCTCGGCGTGCGCCCTTCGACGCTGCGGCACTGGGATGCCGAGGATCTTGTCGTCCCCGACCGCGATCCCGCGCGGGGAACGCGACGATACACACCCGACCAGGTGCGAGATGCACGGATCGTTCACCAACTGCGCAGGGCCGGTTACCGCATCGCACCCCTTCGTGCCCTCATGCCGGAGCTACGGCGCGCCCGCCGGCTGGAGGACGTCGCCTCGGTGCTGGCCGCCAGAGACGCCGGTATCGCGGCTCGCTCCAGAGCCCTCCTCGACGGTGCCGCCGCCCTCAGTGCTGTGCTCTCGCCCGCCACCTCCCCGAGCGGCAGCTGACAGCCTGGGATCCGCTGTCCTGAGAGCCGTGCACCGGTGAGGAAACGGGCGGGCCGCCATCCGGCTACTGTTGCTCCGTATGACTCACACCGAGATCGAGATCAGCGCGGAGCTGGTCCGGGATCTGCTGCGCGACCAGCACCCCGACCTGGCCGATCGCCCTGTGCGGCTCGGCGCGCGTGGCTGGGACAACCAGCTCTGGCGGCTCGGCGACGACCTCGCCGTCCGGTTGCCCTGGGCGACGCGGCCCGCGGACGCGCTGCTGCGCAAGGAGCACACCTGGCTGCCCGTCCTCGCCCCGCGCCTTCCTCTGCCCGTTCCCGTCCCGCGGCGCCTCGGCGAGCCCTCCACCCTGTTTCCACGACCTTGGATCGTCACCACCTGGGTGCCGGGCGAGCCTGCCGACCGGACCCCCGTCACGCGCGGCGCGGAGGCGGCCGACGTCCTGGCCGCTTTCCTGACGGCTCTGCACCAACCCGCCCCCGATGAGGCGCCCGCGGGCCGCTTTGGCCGCGGAGGGTCGCTGGCCGACTGCTCTGAGGGATTTACCAAACAGCTCGCCTCGGCCACCGAACTGGGGCTCGTCCCCGACCCGGACGCCGTCCGCGCGGTCTGGGACGACGCCGCCGCCGCGCCCGGCTGGGCAGGCCCGGCGCTGTGGCTCCACGGCGACCTGCATCCGGCCAACATCCTCACCGCGGACGGCACGATCTGCGGCGTGATCGACTTCGGCGACCTCTGCGCCGGCGATCCGGCCTGCGACCTCGCCGCCGCGTGGACCCTGCTGCCGGACGGCGCCGCCGATCTCTTCCACGCCGCCTGCCGGCCGGCCCGGGACGCCGCGACCCTGCGCCGCGCCCGCGGATGGGCGGCGGGGCAGGCCCTCGCCGGCATCCTCATCGGAGAGGCCGGCGTCCGCGGCCGCCCAGGCGGCAAGGCTACGTGGGGCCCACCCGCCCACGCCGCACTGCGACGCCTCATCGCAACGGCCCACCGCTGATCGTCTCGGATTCGGAGGCGGGACCGGGCTCGCGGTGCGTCCCGTGATCGTGGAAGGACGCGGTGCGGCCACCTGCGCCAGGAGATCGCCCAGGAAAAACGAGAACACCCCGCGGATCGTCTTGGACCCGCGCCTGGCCACCGTCCCCTACGGCGGCCTCCTGCTCAACCCGCTCCCGCCTTGCCGGCGGACCACCGATCCCGCGGTGCCGAAGGCGGCCCTGAATCGCCTGACCGGCTAGCCTGGCCGGACTTCGTCGCCGACTCTCAGCTCGCCGAGGTTCCTGGGCACCAGGCGGATACCGAACCAGGTCTCTCCGTCCCAGCGGCGGTGTTTGGCCAGGGTTCTCAGGGGTTCCTTGCCGCGGTCCTGAGTGACCGGGTCCCAGATGGTGGCGGCGCAGCGGTCGCACAACCCCGAGACGCGGAAATCGACCTCGCCGATGCGGACCGACGTCCAGGTGTCCTCCGCGAAGGGTTCCGCGCCGTCGATGATGGCGTTGGGCCGGAGGCGGGCGACGTCGAGGGGGGCCGGGGGGTGCTCCTGGCGTTCCATGGCACCTTCGGCGATCCAGTCGTCCAGGCGCTGGAGCGAACTCCTGGAGACGAGCATGAGGGGCCCGTCCCAGAGGCCGCCCTGTTTCTCGGTGATGGTCCGGCGTCCGGGGTCGTCCAGCCAGATGAGGCGGGCGGGTCTGCCGAGCAGGCGGGTGAACCATTCGTGGGCGTCGGCGTGGGCGAGCACGGCTCGGTCGAGGTTGGAGCAACCTAGCGAGATCGTGTCGCCGGTGGCCGGGGGGACCTTGAGTTCGCCCATGGCCTTCGCCGACAGGCGAAGACCGCCTTCGGGGGTTTCGGCGGCCGAGACCGAGAGAAGCCGGGGGTGTTCGCCTACCCAGATCAGTTCTCCCAGCGGATCCACCACGGCCCAGCGGCGGTCGCCTTCCAGGCCCCAGGGGAGGACCTGGGCGGATGGGCGGGAGATGCCTCTGGTGGATTTGATGGGGTAGGTGCGGATCTCCGCTAGTTCCATTGGGCAAGGATAGGAGGAAGCGCTCTCCTGGAGTATGGGAGCGTGTCCACGGGGCGTCCGGAGCGGGGCACCGGGCCCTCTGGGATGTGGTTTCGCGTGCTCTTCGATGAGGCGGCGGGGTCCTTTCGTCGGAAGCCCCGTAGCGGCTTCCGGTGAAACTTTCATCGCGGGGTGCCGTCGGAGGACGCGGCCTGGCACCTCCTCTCCAAGCGGACCCGGCGGCACGCCCGGAAGACCTCACAGGCCGAGACCGGCAAGTGGGTGACCTGCTCGCGACTCTGCCCGGAGTGCGGCCAGCCGGCCCGGTCGAAAGGGGTGACGGCGTGTCGGGACCGCCGCCGCGAAGCCCGGCAGGAGGCGGCCAAGCGGGACTGCCCGCGCTGTGGCCGCCCCGGGCCGCAGCGGCCGCTCGATCGCCAGGAACTCCCCAACGGTCCGGCCCCCGGCTGCCGATCCGGCGGGCTCGTCCGCGGTCGACTCTCGCGAACAAGACCAGGCCTTGGCGTCGGGCTTGGAAGTATGTACGGTTCGCCGGTGAGGCGCGGCGAACGCTTCGATGTCGGGACGTGGTGATGACGAGGATTCCGGGCGCGCGTGAGGAGCTGGATCGGGCGGCTCGGTGGCTGCGCGGCCAGGTCCGGTCGGTCGTCGTGGAGCTGACCGGAGATCAGGACCTGGAGGTGGCGCTACCGGAGGCGCCGGCTATCACCTATTGGGAGGAACCGCTGCGGTTCTCCTGTTCCGTGCACGTCCAGCACGCCATGAACGGTGAGCCGGGTGTCGATCCGGTGGAGGGCGCCCGGCTTCTGCTCGTGTCCGCCGGTTGGGACGTCACCGTGCTGAGAGACGTTCCCGAAGTGCCGACCAACATCGAGGCCAGGACCGGTGAGTTCCGCATGTCGCTGCTCATCTCCCAAGCGCGTGACTCCCTCACCGTCACCGGCCGCACCCCGGTGATGGCACTGTACGAACCTCGCGGGCTTCACCTCGTGAGCCCGGAGTGCGCACGGTGCCGGCGGAAGCTGACGGCTCTGCGGGTTCTGCGTCGCCGCAGCCTCTGGGGCGGCCAGGAGCCACAGCCCAGGCACGAACTGTGGTGGGAGTGCTCCGGGTGCGGCTGGCTGGGCTACCAGCACCATGAGGGCGAGCGGTTGCATGCGATGCGGCGCCTGAAGGGCCGCGAGGGGAACTGTTTCTTCTGCGGCGAAGATCAGAGCAATGTCGCCGGTGAGGTCTGGGAGCAAGACGGCGAGCTGCGGGACTGGGTGGTGTGCCTGGACTGCGGAACCGGCAACGTCCGCCGTGTCGGGCGCGCCCCACACGATGGCAGATCACCGGGCTGACGAAGCGGAGCGGTCCGGCTCGGGCGCTGTTCTCCCGCCCGTGGCCAAGCCGCCGGGCAGCCGAGTACGACGGGCCTGGACGCAACGTCTTTGGACGTCTCCCGCAGAGCCGCGCAGACTTGGAGCTGCTCACTGCTGGAAGGTCTGGCTGCGCTCGATGAGGCCGAGCAACGCCTCGTTGATCTGTCGTATGGCGACGATCGGGTGCTCCTCGACGGAGGCGTCGGGGTCGTCTCCTCGCCCCAGCCGGCGGCGGTGTCGCCGTACGCGGCGCGTCACCGCTTCGGGAGGAGCCTGCCCGCCCACAGCCGGGCGACAAAAGGCAAAGGCAAGGAGGTCATCCACTCCTTGCCACTCTCAACGTATAGCGCACCGGGGGGCTTGCGGCAAGACCCGGGTCGTGCCGCAGAATCGTCGGCCGAGGCCAGAACCTGTGGAAATCAGGGATTCGCGAAGTACGTGTTCTTTTGTCGACGTGTGGGTTTCGCGGGACGTCGAACCGCCGGTGGGAGTCGCGGTGCGGTTACGGAAACCCGGCGCGAGGACACGGGTGTGCGAGCCACCGGACCACATGGAGCGGCCGGCCGAAATGCGACCTTGTCGAATGGGGGGTTCATGATTGACGTGATCGTTGCCGGCGGCGGACCGACCGGCATGATGCTGGCCGGCGAGCTGCGGCTGCATGGCGTGCACACGCTCGTGCTGGAGAAGGAGGCGGAGCCGGCCAGGTATGTCCGCGCGCTCGGCCTGCACGTGCGCAGCATCGAGGTGATGGACCAGCGCGGACTGCTGGAGCGGTTCCTCACGCACGGCAAGAAGTACCCGGTCGGCGGTTTCTTCGCCGGCATCGACAAGCCCTCGCCCGACCGGCTGGACACCACGCATCCCTACGTCCTCGGCATTCCGCAGACCACCACCGATCGCCTGCTGGCCGAGCACGCCACCGAGGCCGGCGCGGAGATCCGGCGCGGGTGCGAGCTGGTCGGGCTCGACCAGGACGAACACGGGGTGACCGTCGAACTGGCCGACGGCACGCGGCTGCGCTCGCGCTACCTCGTCGGCTGCGACGGCGGCCGCAGCACGGTGCGCAAGCTGCTCGGCGTCGGCTTCCCCGGCGAGCCCACCAGGGTCGAGACGCTGCTGGGCGAGATGAAGGTGACCGAGGATCCGGCGACGGTCGCCGCCATCGTCGCACAGGTCCGCAGGACCCAACTGAGGTTCGGCGCCGGACCCCTCGGGGACGGGGTGTACCGCGTCGTCGTGCCCGCCGAGGGGGTGGCCGGGGACCGCACGGTTCCGCCGACCCTGGAGGAGTTCAAACAGCGGCTGCGGGCCTTCGCCGGCACCGACTTCGGCGTGCACTCACCGCGCTGGCTCTCCCGTTTCGGCGACGCCACCCGGTTGGCCGAGCGCTACCGGGTCGGCCGGGTGCTGCTGGCCGGCGATGCGGCGCACATCCACCCGCCGACCGGCGGGCAGGGGCTCAACCTCGGTATCCAGGACGCGTTCAACCTCGGCTGGAAACTGGCCGCCGAGGTCGGAGGCCGGGCGCCGGAGGGGCTGCTGGACAGTTATCACACCGAACGGCACCCGGTGGCCGCCGACGTGCTGAACAACACCCGCGCGCAGATGGAGCTGCTCTCTTTTGAGCCGGGCCCCCGGTCAGTGCGCCGGCTGTTGTCGGAACTGATGGACTTCGAGGAGGTGAACCGGTACCTGATCGAGAAGATCATCGCGATCGGGGTCCGCTACGACTTCGGCGAGGGGCATGAACTGCTCGGCCGGCGGATGCGGGACATGGAGCTGAAACGGGGACGCCTCTACGAGCGGATGCACGGCGGCCGCGGGCTGCTGCTCGACCAGACCGGCCGGCTCTCGGTGGCGGGTTGGGCGGATCGGGTCGACCACGTCGTCGACGTCAGTGAGGAACTGAACGTGCCCGCGGTGCTGCTGCGGCCGGACGGCCACGTGGCGTGGGTCGGTGAAGACCAGCAGGGGCTGCTCGGCCGGCTGCCCAAGTGGTTCGGCGCTGCCGTCAGCTGAGCGCGCGGTTGTGGCTCGAAAGGGCGGGGGCCTGTCTCCGGCCGCGTTCGGCGCGGTCGGTGCCGTACCCCGCCGGCTCGAAACCCCCGCGAAGTACGACGACCCTAGCGAGATCAATCTTGTCGGGATTCCCGATCCGCGGGTAAGGACGTTCCGAACCCACCAGGCCATGCCGGAGTGGGTGTGTCCAGTTAACGGCTCTGTCCCGTAATCGGTGGTAGCCATGCGTCACCGGTGCCAGGCTGGGGTGTGCTGGAGATCGACGCTCTTGCGGGTGTGGTGTT
>NZ_JBFAOJ010000132.1:0-20699 GCF_040675205.1 Streptosporangium sp. NPDC049644
GGCTCACCTCCCCCCCACCCCCCGGGGCCGGCCCCCCCCCCCCCCCCCGACACCTACTCCGGCCCGCCGGGCTCCGGTCCCCCGCCCTGACGCCTACCTGGCCCCACGGAGAAGTCGCGGCCGCCTTCACCCCCGGCACGCCGCCTCGGCTCCGGGGCATCAGGCGGTGTCATGCCCCCGAGGGGTACGCCGTTCCCTGGCGCTCGACCGATCACGTCGACGGAGCGCGGCTCGCCTGGATGCCGTCGAGGAGCCAGGTGAGGCCGAGGGTGAAGCCGGTGTCCCAGTCGTCGTCCACCACGAGGGGGCCATGGGCGGCGAGCGCGGGATAACGCTCTCGGTTGGCGCGCAGGTGCTCCCCGGCCGCCTGCCGCACCGCCGGTTCCACACTGTTCAGCCAGGTGGCCTGCATCAGGGCGGAGCCGATGACGTAATTGGAGAGCCCGTACGCCGCGGCGGTGAGGTGAGGCTCGACGACCCCGGCTCCCAGCAGGGTGGCATACAGGAATTCACTGCGGGCGAGCACGTTGGGGCCCAGCATCGGCCGGCCCAGAAGCGCCGCCGACCAGGGGTGCTCCAGAAGCGTGGCGCGCCATCCTCCGATCAGTGCGGTGATGTCGGCCCGCCAGTCGCGCTCCCTGTCCCGTGGGATCTCGACCTCCGCGAAGATCGCGTCCAGCGCGAGGTCGAGGACGTCGTCCTTGGTCTTGACGTGCCAGTACAGCGTGGTGGAGCCGGTACCGAGCCGCTCGGCGAGCCGGCGCATGGTCAGGCGGCCGGCGCCCTCCTCGTCCAGCAGGGCCACGGCCTCTTCGACGATCCGGTCCCGGCTGAGCGGAGGAGCGTCGCGCCCCACGCCTCCGGACGATCGCAGCCACACGTTTTCCGCCTTGCCCTTTTCCACGAGGACGAGCCTAGTATGTTGATCGAGCACTGGATCAATGATCCGGTCACCAGATCAACGATCCGGTGACCGGATCGAGCAGAGGGGGGCGGCAGTGGCGGGACATATCGAGGTGGACCGGCTGACCTACGTACTGCCGGACGGGCGACTGCTCCTGAACGAGGTGTCGTTCCGGATCGGCGACGGGGTCAAGGCCGGCCTGGTGGGACCGAACGGCACGGGCAAGACCACCCTGCTGCGGCTGATCGCCCAGGATGTGCGGCCGGACGACGGCCGCGTGGTCCACTCCGGAGGGCTGGGGGTGATGCGGCAGTTCATCGGCAGCGTCCGCGACGGCCGGACCCTGCACGACCTGTTGCTCTCGGTGGCGCCCGACCGGGTCCGTGCGGCCGCCGCGGGCCTGGAGTGGGCGGAGTCGGCGCTGGCCGCCCACGACGACGAGAAGACCCAGCTGGCCTACGCACAGGCGATCGCCGACCACACCGACGCCGGCGGCTACGACATGGAGGTCGTCTGGGACACCTGCACCACCGCGGCCCTGGGCCTGCCCTACGACACCGTCCGGGACCGTCCGGTGAACACCCTGTCGGGAGGCGAGCAGAAACGGCTTGTCCTGGAGTCCCTGCTACGCGGCCCGGACCAGGTCCTGCTGCTGGACGAACCTGACAACTACCTGGACGTACCCGGCAAGCAGTGGCTGGAGGGCCGGCTCCGGGCCACCACCAAGACCGTGCTGCTGGTCTCCCATGACCGGCAGCTGCTGGCCGGCGCCACCGACCGCATCGTGACCGTGGAGTCACGTGGCGTCTGGGTGCACGGCGGGGGCTTCGCCACCTATGCCCAGGGCCGCGAGGCGCGTGTCGCCCGGCTTGAGGAGCGACTCCGGCGCTGGAACGAGGAGCACGCCAGGCTCGAACACCTGGTGCGCACCCTGCGACAGACCGCCGCCAACAACGACGCGGTCTCCTCGGCCTACCGTGCCGCGCGCACCCGGCTCGACAGGTTCGAAGAGGCCGGCCCACCGGAACGCCCGCCCAGGAAGCAGAACGTGCGGATGCGCCTGCGCGGCGGCCGCACCGGCAAGCGTGCCGTCATCTGCGAGAACCTGGAGCTCACCGGCCTGATGCGGCCGTTCGACAGCGAGATCCGGTACGGCGAGCGCATCGGGGTGCTCGGTTCGAACGGTTCGGGCAAGTCCCACTTCCTGCTGCTGCTTCAGGAGGCCGCGGACGACGCGACTCCCACGGTGCGGCACACCGGCTCGGTACGGCTGGGAGCGCGGGTGGTGCCCGGCCGTTTCGTACAGACCCACGCCCGTCCCGACCTGCACGGCCACACCCCGGTCGAACTGGTCATGGCCGGTCACCCGCTCACGCTGAACGACGCGATGGCCGCTCTCGCCCGCTACGAACTCGCCCCCGCCGCGTCCCAGCCCTTCGAGACCCTGTCCGGTGGCCAGCAGGCCCGCCTGCAGATCCTACTGCTGGAGTTGTCCGGCGCGACCCTGCTCCTGCTCGACGAGCCGACCGACAACCTGGACCTGGCCAGCGCCGAGGCCCTGCAACAGGGCCTGGCCGCCTTCTCGGGCACCGTCCTGGCCGTCACCCACGACCGCTGGTTCGCCGCCGACCTCGACCGCTTCCTGATCTTCGGCGCCGACGGGACCGTCTACGAGAGCCCCGAACCGGTATGGCACGAGGGCCGGGTGGAGCGCTCCCGCGTCTCGCCTACGGCAGGAGCTTGACGAGCAGGGCTCGGAGGTCCTGGACGCCGTCGGGGCCGAGGGTCTTCTCAATGTCGTGCTCGACGCCCAGCATCGCGTCGCGGACCGCGGGAAGGCGGGCACGGCCGAGGTCGGTGAGTTCCAGGGCGTAGCGGCGGCGGTCGTGCGGATCCTGGCCGCGGACCACGATCCCGGCCTGGACGAGTTCCTCGACCAGCGACGCGGCGGCCGGTTCGGTGAGGTCCAGGTACCGGGCGAGTTGCTGCTGGGGGCAGGGGCCCAGCCGGTCCAGGGCGGGCAGCAGGCCGAAATGACGGGTGCGCAGGCCGTACTCCGCCAACCTGTGGTCGCCGAGCCGGCGCAGCTGGTAGTGGGCCTGGGCGATGAGGTGCTCGGTGCTCGCGACGGTGGACCGCTCGTCATACGCGACCAGCCTGCTCAGCAGTTCGGTGAGGCGCCGCCGTTCGGCCGGGGTCAGCGGAGCGGTGAGCCGGACGTCCCGGTCGGCGACGGCCTGGCGCATGTCCTTCAGTGCGGCACGGCCCTCGTCGGTCAGTGACAGGACATAGGTACGGCGGTTGGCCGGGTTACGGGTCCTGGTGACGTAACCGGCCTGCTGAAGCCGGTCGAGCAGCTTGACCATGATCGTTCGATTGATGCCGAGGCGGTGCGCGAGGTCCTGCTGCGAGGGCGCGTCCTCGTCGGCCAGCATGTCGAGCACCACGAAGTCACGGGACTGCGGCCCGTCCCGCATGGCCTCGCCGGTGATGCCGGTGAAGACCCGCCGCATCAGCGAGCCGATGGTCACGCGCAACGGCCCGGACTCCTCGCCGACGGCCCCTCCCCGCTGGTCGGGCACAGCCATCACCTCCCCGAACAAGCCTAGCGGCGCTGATCGTTCGAAGAGTTGACGTAGGTCGAAGACCGGCGGGAGCCGGATCGCGACTCGGGTCCGGCCCGCGTCGACGTTGGGAACCTCCGCCGCCGGGACCGGCGAGGTACAGCAGGCTGTACTTCTGGCCGGTGATCCGACGACTGCCTGGACGATGTCCCGCCGACTGGTCCAGGATGTGCGGATGCCGACCCATGCCCCTCCGGCCGCCCCCGGGCCGGCCCGTCGATGGGACGTGTTCGCCCGCGCCCGCACCACCCTGGACGCGCTCGAACACCTCGCCGGCGGGTTCGGCACCGCGGTCCTGGCGCTGGTGGTACTCCTGTCGGCGGTCGTCACCGCGCTGGCCTGCCTCGTCGGCGTGGGCCTGCCGCTGGTGCCCGTCGCGCTGCGCGGGGTGCGCGCCGTCGCCGGCCGGGAGCGCGCGCGGCTCTCCCGCTGGGGTCCGGAGATCATCGACCCGGAGCCGGCACCGTCCGGGCTGCGCGCCGCCCTCGCCGATCCGGCCACGCGTCGCGAGCTGGGCTGGGTGGCCACCCATGCCGTCCTCGGGCTGTTCCTCAGTCTGGCCGGTCTCACACTGCCCCTCAACGCGGTGCGCGACCTCACCTTCCCGCTGTGGTGGCGGTTGCTGCCACCGGACGAGGCGGCCACCGCGTCCATGGGGTTCTGGACCGTGCGCGACCTGCCCGGTGCCCTCGGAGTCGGCGCGCTGGGCCTGGGCTGGATCGCCGTCACCATGCTCCTCACCCCGGGCATGGCGCGGCTGCAGGCATGGTTCGGCCGGCGACTCCTGGCACCCGACCCCGGCACCGACCTCGCGCTGCGGGTCGCGCAGCTCACCGCGACCCGTGCCGCCGCGCTGGACGCGCACGCCGCCGAGCTGCGGCGGATCGAACGGTCGCTGCACGACGGCACCCAGAACCGGATCGTCGCCGTCACCGTCCTGCTCGGCGCGGCCCGTCGTGCCGTGGCGCGCGACCCGGCCGACGCGAAGGCCATTCTCGAACGCGCGCAGGACGCCGCCGAGCAGGCGCTCGCCGAGCTCCGCGGGGTCGTCCGGAGCATCCTGCCGCCGGTACTGACCGACCGGAGCCTTTCCGACGCCCTCACCGGCCTGGCCGTCGGCTGCCCGGTCCCCTGCCGGATCGACGCCGACGTTCCCGTCCGGTGCGCCGCGTCCGTCGAGGCCACCGCCTACTTCGTGGTGGCCGAGGCCCTCACCAACATCGCCAGGCACAGCCGTGCCCGGCACGTCGTCGTCAGGGTCCGCCGCCGCGACGACCGGCTCCACCTCCAGATCACCGACGACGGCCGCGGCGGGGCGAACGAGCTCAGCGGGTCCGGGATCGTCGGCATCCGTAACCGCACCGAAGCACACGACGGGACATTCATGCTGGACAGCCCAACCGGTGGTCCCACCACCCTCACTGTGAGCCTGCCATGCGGATCGTGATCGCCGAGGACGATCCGCTGCTGCGCGAAGGTCTCGCACTGCTGCTGCGCGCCGAGTCGCTTGACGTCGTGGCCACCGCCGCCGGCCCCGACGGCTTCCTGAGGGCCGTCGACGCCCACGATCCGGACGTCGCCATCGTCGACGTCCGGATGCCGCCGACCCACACCGACGAAGGGATCGTCGCGGCCGTCGAGGCCAGGCGCCGCAGACCCGGCCTGGCCGTGCTCGTGCTGTCCGCGTACGTCGAGCAGGCCTTCGCCACCGAACTGCTCGCCCACGGCAGCTCCCGCCTCGGGTACCTGCTGAAGGAGAGGGTCGGACGGGTCGAGGAGTTCCTGACCGCGCTGCACCGGGTGGCGGCCGGAGGTACGGCCATCGACCCGGACGTCGTCGCGCAGCTTCTCGCACGCACCAGGCCCGACAGCGGGCTGGACCGCCTCAGCCCCCGCGAGCGCGACGTGCTGGCCCTGATGGCCGAGGGGCTCGGCAACACCGCCATCGCCGATCGGCTCTTCGTCACCGACGGTGCCGTGCACAAGCACATTCGCAGCATCTTCGCCAAGCTCGACCTGGCACCCACCGACCAGGCGGACCGGCGCGTCACCGCCGTCCTGCGCTACCTGGAGGACGCCCAGCGCCGGTGGTAGCGCCAACCGTCGTGGAGGTCTCCGGAAAGTCCAGGACTGTCTGAAGGATTCGGACAGTCGGTGTCATTCCACTCAGCGCGGGTAGGGACGAGAACTACCGCGCGGGTGCGTCGTAGACCGGAGGAACGCCCATCCGGGCGGGGTGCCCCTACCGCAGATGGGGCGGCGAGAGCGGTCGTGACCACCGCTGGAGCGGCGGGAAGCCACCATCCAGGTGAGGAATATCATGGTTGAAGAACACGAATATCCGATTTCCCCCCTCGTTCGCGCGCTGGGCTGGACCAGCCTGGGACTGGGCGTGGCGCAGCTCGCCGCACCGGGTGCCATCAGCCGCCTGGCCGGAGTCGACGACTCGCCCAAGGCGTTCGGCGCGGTGGCGCTGGTGGGCGTACGGGAGTTGTTCCACGCGGCGACCCTGCTGAGCAGCCGCGATCCCGTTCCCTGGGTGTGGGCCCGGGTCGCGGGTGATGCCCTGGACCTGACCCTGCTGGGCCGGGCGATCGCCGACCGCACCGGCTGGAGACGTGGCCGCGTCACAGCGGTGGCGGCGGCGGCCGCCGCCGTCACGGCCGCCGACCTGTGCGCCGCGATACGCGTGAGCCGGCACCGTCCGGAGAAGAGGTCCGCGCGCTGGATGAACCTGCACGCGGCCGTCACGATCAATCGCCCCCGCGAGGACGTGTACCGGTACTGGCGCGACTTCGAGAACCTTCCCAGCTTCATGACGCACCTGGAGTCGGTGCGGACGATCGGTGACGGGCGATCACACTGGAAGGCGAAGGGGCCCGTGAGGAAGGCCATCGAGTGGGAGGCCGTGATCGTCGAGGACCGCTCCGGCGAGGTGATCACCTGGCGCTCCACCGGGAAGGCCACCGTCGACAACAGCGGTTCCGTACGTTTCACCGACGCGCCCGGCGGGCGCGGCACGGAGGTGCGGGTGAACCTCCGCTACGCCCCTCCGGGCGGCAAGGTGGGCGCGGCCTTCGCCAGGCTGCTGGGAGAGCACCCCGAGCAGCAGGTACGAGACGACCTGCGCCGGTTCAAGCAGGTCATGGAGATCGGAGAGGTGGTCCGCTCCGAAGGGAGCCCGGAGGGCACCCGCGCCCTGCGGCAGGCCCGGCAACGCCCCGCTCAGCCCGTGATGTCAGGGAGTACCTCGTGAAGGCCAACTGCTGGATGGGGCGCAACACCGTCGAGGTCCAAGAGGTTCCCGACCCCACGATCCTGAACGCTCATGACGCCGTCGTCCGCGTCACCTCGACCGCGATCTGCGGCTCCGACCTGCACCTCTACGACGGCTACATCCCGACCATGAAGAAGGGCGACATCCTCGGCCACGAGTTCATGGGCGAGGTGGTGGAAGTGGGCCCCGAGGTGCGAGAACTGCGGGTCGGCGATCGCGTGGTTGTGCCCTTCCCGATCGCCTGCGGCGCCTGCGGCGCCTGCCAGCACGGCATGTACTCGGTGTGCGAGAACTCCAATCCCAACGCCGGGATGGCGGAGAAGCTCATGGGGCACTCTCCCGCCGGGATCTTCGGTTACTCCCACATGCTCGGCGGCTACCCCGGGGGGCAGGCGGAGTACGCGCGGGTGCCGTTCGCCGACGTGGGGCCGATCAAGATCGAGGACGACCTGCCGGACGATCAGGTGCTGTTCCTGTCCGACATCCTGCCCACCGGCTGGATGGGCGCGGAGATGTGCGACATCAAGCCCGGGGACGTCATCGCGGTATGGGGCGCCGGGCCGGTCGGCCAGTTCGCGATCGCCAGCGCGTTCCTGATGGGCGCCGAGCGGGTCATCGCCATCGACCGCTTCCCCTACCGGCTACGGAAGGCCGAGCGCGCCGGTGCCGAGACGCTCGACTACGAGAAGGTCGACGTCCTCGACGCGCTGCGGGACATGACCGCCGGTCGGGGACCGGACGCCTGCATCGACGCGGTGGGCATGGAGGCCCATCACCCCGCGGGCGTCGTGCACGCCTACGACCGGGCCAAGCAGGCGACCCGGATGGAGACCGACCGGCCGCATGCCCTGCGCGAGGCGATCATGTCCTGCCGCAACGGCGGGGTCGTCTCCGTGATCGGCGTCTACGGTGGCCTGATCGACAAGTTCCCGATGGGCTCGCTGATGAACCGGTCACTGACGCTGCGCAGCGGCCAGTGCCACGTGCAGCGCTATCTGAAACCCCTGCTGGGCAGGATCCGCAACGGCGACATCGATCCCAGCTTCGTCATCAGTCACCGCATGCGGCTGCAGGACGCCCCGCGCGCCTTCGAGATGTTCAAGAACAAGGAGGACGAATGTAACAAGATCGTCCTCACTCCCTGACGGGCCTATCCGCCCGACACCGAGCGGGCCGGTTCCCGTCGGGCGAGCGGACATGGAGCGGTTCCGCATACGGTGAAGGCCGTCTCTGATCACCGGAGACGGCCTTCGACCCGGGCGGGTCACTGTCGAAGATCGCTTCTCGTACGCGCGACGAGCCGGCCTGGACGGCTCAGATGTCAGATCAGGTGCCGTTGATCAGGCGAATGGCGATGGCCGGGTCGAACTGGCCGGCGTACGTGTTCGGGGCGATGCCGCAGTTGCCGTCGGAGTCGCCGGGGATCTTCACCCACAGCAGCATCTCGGTGCCGCCGCCACCGCCGACCTGGGCGGTCATGCCGATCTTACGACCGGCCGGGTTGCACCACTCACCGTTGGAGCCGTTGCCGTTGCGGCTTGTGTCGATCACCCACTTCGCAGTCACCCGCGTTGTCTCGTACCCAGTTCGCCGGATTGGAGCCGGGGTCGACGTAGAAGCCGTTGGTCATGGCGACCGGCCCGGATCCCGGCTGCTCGGTCAGCGAGACGTTGTCCATGTAGAAGGTCAGCTTCTCGGCCCTGAAGGGGCCGAGCTTGCAGCTCCTCGCCGTGCATGGGGTGCACGGTTCAGGCCGCGTCGTCGGCAGCGTGACTCACTGCCCTGCGACCGATGTTGATCGCAGCGTTGTGGTCGGCGGGGCCGGCGAACCCGCAGCCGAGGCACGTGAAATCGTCCCGGCTGGGACGATTGCGCTTGTCGCAGTGCCCGCACCGATGGCAGGTGCGGGAGGTGTCGCGAGGGTCGACCAGACGCACGGGCACCCCGGCGATGGCCGCCTTGTAGGTCACGAACGTGCGGAGCTGGTGAAACGCCCACGAGTGCAGGTCGGCACGCCGAGCCTTACGAACCGTTACCCGATCACGGATACCTTCGAGGTCTTCGAGGGCGATCCCCTGTTGGGTGCCTTTGGCTTTACCGACCAGATGCTTGGAGATGACGTGATTGGTGTTACGGGCGAACCGGGACTCCTTGCGGCGACGCGCCTTGAGAAGCCGCTTGGCGGACTTGGTGCCCTTGGCCTGCAGGCGGGCGCGCAAGCGGGCGTTGCGCCGCCGCACAGCCCGCACGCCCTTGCCGGTGTGGGTTTCGCCGGTGGAGTCGGTGGCCAGGTTCACGATGCCGAGATCCACCCCCAGCCACTCGCCGGGCTCGTCACCCCGCGGTGCTTCGGGCACGTCGACGACGACGGCGAGGAAGAACATGCCGTCGCGGTAGAGGAGATCGGCCTGCCCCCGTGCGGTGGCCCCGCTGGTCGTCGACCAGCGGCCCCGGTAGACGACGGGGACGACGATGCGGCCGGTGAGGGTGAGGACGCTGACCGCCTCGCGGCCTTTCCAGGTGAGGATTCGCTGGTCGTAGGCGACCGCACCCAGCTCACGAAACACCGGCTTGATGTTCTTGTCGCGCTTGTAGGCCTCGCATGCCTTGGCGATCGACCGGATGGCCATCTGCGCCGACAGGCCGAACCCGGCTCGCAGGTCGGCGTACACCAGCTTCTGCAAGGCGATCTTGCTGGCGGTGCGGTGCTCGAACGCCACCTCGGCGGCCCGGTTGGCGGCGGCGTTGCATGCCCGCATCGTCGCCAGCAGCGCCTCGCGCTGCTCAGCGCTCGGGGCGAGTTTCAGCATCTCCGTCACCAGCATGCAATGAGCATGACATTCATTGTTTCTTCCGTTCCGTGTTTCCTCTACACGACTCAGCAAGAAGCCGATCGACATGACGGACCGGCCAGGGCACGCCCGGGCCTGGGCGGCCCTCCCGCTCCCGATTCCACCCCGGCCTGAAGGCCGGGGCATCCTCGGGAGATTCAGGTGAAGGCGGCGTTCCTGCCGAGCTGGAACGACACCTGTCCGGCCGGCGTGCTGAGACCGGAGGTGAAGCTGAATCGCCTGCTCGTCGGGGAGAGCGAGATCGCCTGGGTCAGGGTGTTGGTGTACGGGGAGTTCGCGAGTTGCACGGTGGTGACCGCGCCGACCGGAACGGAGGACGAGGCGTCGAAGGCGAGCATGTACGACTTCCCCTGGCACATATCACCCAGGGGCGGCCCGCACGGTCAGAGGGGTGTCTCTCGTGTGTGATCCGGGGACGAGGCAGGCTGTGGCCGGATGCGGTGGCGGCCGATGGGGAGCATCAGGGGGCTGCCGGAGACGGGGTCCTCGATGATGCGGCTGTCGAGGCCGAAGACGGTGCGGACGTTGTCCTCGGTGAGGACCTCGGCCGGGGTGCCGGAGGCGTGCAGGCGGCCGTCGGCCAGGGCGATGAGGTGGTCGGCGTAACGGGCGGCGAGGTTGAGGTCGTGCAGGACCATCACGATGGTGGTGCCGCGGGTGTGGTTCAGGTCGGTCAGCAGGTCGAGGACCTCGATCTGGTGGCTGGCGTCGAGGAACGTGGTGGGCTCGTCAAGGAGCAGCAGGTCGGTCTGCTGGGCCAGCGCCATGGCGATCCAGACCCGTTGGCGCTGGCCGCCGGACAGCTCGTCGACGGCGCGGTCGGCGAGGTCGGTCGTCTGGGTGGCCTCCAGGGCCGCCGCCACCGCGGCGTCGTCCCCGTCGTTCCACCGGGAGAAGATCCCCTGATGGGGGTGGCGGCCGCGGCCGACGAGGTCGAGCACGGTGATGCCCTCGGGCGCGACCGGCGACTGGGGCAGCAGTCCGAGCGTGCGGGCCAGTTCCTTGGCGGGCATGCGGTGCACCTGTCTGCCGTCCAGGACGACACGGCCCGCCCGGGGTGCGAGCAGCCGGGACAGGGAACGCAGGAGTGTCGACTTCCCGCAGGCGTTCGCACCGACGATGACCGTGATCTCGCCGGGCGGCACGGCCAGGTCGAGGGACTCGACGACGACGCGGTCGCCGTAGCCGAGCGTGAGGCTTTCGGCTACGAGGGAGTGGGACGTGGTCACAGCGAGCCTCCGGCCCGATGGGTGCGGACGATCAGATAGACGAGGTACGGCGCGCCGAGAACGCCCGTGACGACGCCGACCGGGTAGCGGACGTCGAACGCGAACTGGCCGGCGAAGTCGGCGACGAGGACCAGGAGGGCGCCGACGAACCCGGCGGGCACGAGCAGGGAGCCACCGGTGCCGACGAGCCGGGCCGCGATGGGGCCGGACAGGAACGCCACGAACGCGATCGGCCCGGCCGCCGCCGTGGCGAAGGCGATCAGGCCGACGGCGGCGACGATCAACGTGACGCGGGTGCGTTCGACGCGGACCCCGAGGGCGGAGGCGGTGTCGTCGCCGAGCCGCAACGCCGACAGGTCCCGCGACTTCGCCAGCAGGACGGGGGTGAGCACGACCAGCGCGACGAGGGCGGGCAGGGCCTGCTCCCAGGTCGTGCCGTTGAGGCTGCCGGTCAGCCAGCGCAGGGCCTCCTGGAGATCCCACTCGGCGGCCCGGGACAGGACGTACGAGGTGATGCTCTCGAGGATCGCGGAGATCCCGATGCCGATCAGGATGAGCCGCGTGCCGACGACGCCGTCCCGGAACGCCAGGGTGTAGACCAGCAGGGCGACGGCGAGGGCGGAGACGATGGCGAAGATCGACACCTGGGTCCCGCCGAGGGACAGCGACACGATCGCGATGGCCGCCGCGGCGCTCGCCCCCCAGCTGATGCCGATGATGTCGGGACTGGCCAGCGGGTTGCGGAGCATCGTCTGGAAGGTGACGCCGGCCAGGCCGAAGCTGAATCCCGCGACCACGGCGAGGACGGTCCGCGGCAGCCGGAGCCGCCCGACCGTGAAGGACGCCCCCGGCACCTGCTCGCCGAGGATGACGCGGACCACGTCGCGGGGCGGGTAGAAGGTCTGCCCGAACATCAGGGTCACGGCGAACCCGGCGACGACGAGCACCGCCAGTGTCAGGACGACGGCGCGGCGCCGGGAGGCGCTCCGGCGGCGGCCGCGGGCGACGGCCTGGACGACGGAGGGCCGGGTGGCGGCGGGGGTGTTCACAGTCCCTCCTTCGTCGGGCCTGTGAGCGCAACGCTGCTGTGTTCATTGGTTCGCTCGCTACGCTCGCTCACAGTCCCTCCTTCGTCGGGCCTGTGAGCGCAACGCTGCTGTGTTCATTGGTTCGCTCGCTACGCTCGCTCACAGCTCACGCACCTTCTGGCGGCGGACGATGTGGATGAAGAACGGGGCGCCGATCAGCGCCGTCACGATGCCCACCTCGATGTCCGCGGGGCGCGCCACGATGCGGCCGACGACGTCGGCCGCGGTGAGCAGCGACGCGCCGACCAGGGCAGAGAACGGCAGCAGCCAGCGGTGGTCCACGCCGACGAGCAGGCGGCACGTGTGCGGGACGACGAGTCCGACGAAGGCGATCGGCCCGGTGACGGCCGTCGACGCCCCGCACAGTACGACGGCGCCGAGAGCGGCCGTGGCCCGGGCGACGGCGACGCGCTCGCCGAGCCCGGCGGCGAGTTCGTCGCCCAGGGCGAGCGAGTTCAGCGCCCGCGCGGACAGCAGGCACACGACGAGGCCGGCGACGAGGAACGGCAGGACCTGCCCGATGCGCTCGTAGGACGCGCCGCCGACCCCGCCGATCTGCCAGAGCCGGAAGCTCCCGGCGATGTCGTTGCGGGGCAGGACGACGGCGCTGACCAGGGACGCGAAGGCCGCCGACGTGGCAGTGCCGGCGAGCGCGAGTTTGAGGGGCGTGGCCCCGCCGCGCCCGAGGGACCCGACGGCGTACACGAAGACGGCCGAGACCGCGGCTCCCGCCATCGCGACCCAGATGTACCCGGTCGGCGACGTGAGCCCGAAGAACGCGACGGCGGTGACGACGGTGAGCGACGCGCCCATGTTGACGCCCAGGATCCCCGGGTCGGCCAACGGGTTGCGGGTCACGCCCTGCATGACGCCGCCGGCGAGGCCGAGCGCGGCACCGATGACCACCGCAAGCAGGGTGCGCGGTATCCGCTTGGCGACCGCCGCCTGTTCAAGGGTGTCGTCCGCGCCGCCGAGCGCGGCCCAGACGTCGGACCAGGCGACGTCGCGCGAGCCGAGGGCGACCGAGGCCACCATGAGCACGGCCAGGACCAGTACCGTGACGAGCAGCCACAGAACCCGGACGCGCGCCGGACGCCGCACGAGAGCGGCGTCCGGCGGGCGGTCGGTGTCGACCGGCGTCACTTGACCTTGTCCGCGGCCTCGGCGAGCGCCTTGGCGTAGTCCTCCAGCACCCACGAGATCGACAGGGGGGTCGGGTTCGCGGCGGTGCCCAGGGGCGTGCTGCCGGGCAGGAGGTACACCGAGCCGCGCTTGACGGCGGGGATCTTCGACAGCAGCGGGTCCTTACGGAGCTTCTCGAGCAGCTCGCCCTTCTCGTCGCCGTATCCGGTGATGATGTCGACGTCGTCGAACACGTCGATCTGTTCCGCGCTCCGGGTCAGGGCGAACTTGTCCGTGCCCTCGGACGCCTTGGTGATGCTGCCCGGAATCGTCAGCCCGAGGTCCTCGAAGAACAGCGTGCGGGTGTCGTGCGTCGTGTAGAAGCCGATCTCGCTCACATCGTTGGGGTCGACGTGCGTCATGAACATCGCCGACTTGCCCTTGAGCTGCGGGTACTTCGCGACGACCGCTTTGATGTCGCCCTCGATGTCGGTGATGAGCCTCTCGCCCTCGTCGGCGAGCCCGATGGCCTTGCTGTTCATCCGGATGATCTCGCGCCACGGGGTCGCCCACGCGGCGTCCGGGTAGGCCACCACGGGAGCGATCTCGCTCAGGGTGTCGTAGTCCTGCTTGGTCAGGCCCGAGTAGGCGGCCAGGATGACGTCCGGCTTCGTGTCGGCGACGGCCTCGAAGTCGATGCCGTCGGTCTCGTCGAACAGAACGGGCGTCTGGGCGTTGAGTTCCTCCAGGCGCTTCTTCACCCAGGGCAGGAGACCGTCGCCGTCGTCGTCGCCGAAGTTCGCGGCGGCCATGCCGACCGGGACGACGCCGAGGGCCAGCGGCGCTTCGTGGTTGGCCCAGTTGACCGTGGCCACCCGCTCCGGCTTCGCCGGGATGGTGATCTTCCCCAGCGCGTGCTCGACCGTCATGGGGAAGGCGCTCGGGCTGCTGCTCGGTGTGCTGCTCGCGCTCTCGTTCTTGGTCTCCGACGAGCCGCCGCAGCCCGCGATGCCCAGCAGGATGGCCGTCACGGCGAGGATGCGAAGGCTATATGGGCGCTTCAATCCGTACTCCACTCTCAGAATTCCGCTGGTGCCGGCCCTCACACGTCTGGATCGCGGTCCTGCGTTCGTGGAGCGGTACACCGTGCTACCGCAAGCTCTCAACCTAGTTAGGTAAGCCTTGCCTTGTTTGGAACCTTAGGAGAAATGACCGAGTTGTCGCAATAGCCCTTTTGAGACACCTGTTGTTGAGATCGGGACACGGAGACCGGGCGACGGCCCCTCAGGCGGTGTCCGCCCGAGGACACGACACGTCCGCGAGACCCGCGCCGCGTGTGGAAGGCGGCCTTCGGCGTCCCGGAGTCTCAACGCGCTCGGAACGCCCCCGGTGTCAGCCCGGTCGTCCGCCGGAAGGCCGCGCCGAACGCGCTCGCCGAACGGTAGCCGACCTCCTCCGCCACGACGTCGACCTCCCACCCCTGGGTGAGCAGCGCGACCGCGTGCTGGGCGCGCACCGCCGCGATCCAGCGCGCGAAGCTGGTGCCCGTCTCCGCGTTGAAGGCACGGGTGATCGTGCGGGCGCTCACGCCCAGGATGGACGCCCAGTCCGCCAGCGTCCGCGGATCGCCCGGATCGTCCCGGAGCGCGTCAGCGATCGGGCGCAGCAGATCGGAGGTGGGCATGTGCAGGAGCAGTTCGCGCGAGGAGGGGGTGAGCACGTCGAGCACCATCGCCTCGGTCACCGCCCGCGAGCCGGAGGACAACTCCGTGTCGGCGAGCCGCTCCAGCAGCAACCGGAGCAGCGGGGTGATCTCCACGCCGACGGGCGTGGGGAAGATCGAGGTCGTGGTGCCGAAGCCGAAGAAGTTGGCGCGACACCAGGTGCCGGCGATCGCCGAGCCGGAGTGCAACGTGCCCGCGGGCATCCACAGGCCCAGGGCGGGGGTGACCGTCCAGACCCGCGCCCCCACCACGGCCGTGGACGCGCCCCGCTCGTTCCAGAGCAGTTCGTGGAAGGGGTGCGAGTGCTCGTTCCAGGTGGTGTCGTGGGCGATGGTCTCGCTCCAGCCCAGGATCACGAACGGCACCTCGGCCGGTCCCGCCGCGAGGGCGGGCAGCACGCGGGTCTCCCTGATCATGAGAGGACACGGTGGGGCACGAGCGGCATTCCCCTACCCTAGGACCTGTCCCGCGGACCATGAGAGCCGGTCGGCGTTACCGGCGGGGGCGGTCGATCGCCAGGTCCGCGAGCCGTGGACCGACCTCGGGAAACGAGCCGTCGCCGAACAGGATCCGCGCCGCCAGGGCACGACCGGCACGACCGCGCAGCACACTCACCGCCGCCTCCGCCGCAGCAGGGGATCGGATGCCGGCGAACACCCGGCGCAGCAACAGCCGGCCTCGGAACCGGGCCCGCAACGCGTCCCCGTCGTAGCGGCTCAGCACGCGCTGGTCGCCGGTACGCAGGTAGCCGGCGGTAACCGCCGCGGCCAGTTCGGACATGCGCAGACAAGGGTCCAGCCCACCGGCCGTCAACGGCGACACCGCGCCCGCCGCGTCCCCGACGAGCAACCCGGCAGGGCACGCCAACCGTCGCAGCACACCGCCGACCGGGATCGGGCCGCCTCGACGCTCGACCGGACCGGCCGGCGGCGTCCTGCCGGGCGCATCTGCGGCGAAGGCGTCCAGCAGGTGGCGGATACCGGCGCGCATCGCGTTCGGATAACCCGCGACGCCGACATGCGCATGTCGGCCGTCGTCGATGACCCATCCCAGATACCCCGGAGCGACCCGGGGGTCCAGCACGCAGTGGAACGCCGGAGTGGTCGTGCCCGACGCGACCGGATGGACGATCTCGGCACCGACGAGGAAGCGCCGGTTGACATCAAGCCCGAGATCACGGGCCACCCGGGAGCGGGCGCCGTCCGCGCCGACGACGAACCGGGCCATCACCGGTTCCGCACCCGCGAACCGCACAAGACCCCTCGACGCCTCGACATACCGCACACCCAGAAGGACCCGTGCCCCGGCCGACTCCGCCGCACGCCGCGCGTGCCGGTAGACGGCCGCCATGTCGGCCACGCGGTACTCGTCCCGGTCGCTGGTGAGCCGGATCGGCGCCCGCCGCGACGGCGGATACAGCAGCACCTCCCGGACACCCGGCCCGAGCAGGTGATCCGGCACGTCGAAGTCATCGAGGGTACGGCGCACGAAGATCCCTGTCGTGCGGATGCCCGTCGACAGCGACCTGCGACGGTCGACCACCAGCACGTTCAGTTCCCGTCGCGCGAGCAGGCGGGCGGTGCGCAGACCGGCCAGGCCCGCACCCACGACCAGTACATCCACTGTCCGCATACCTCGCGACGGTAGGAGCGATGCCTCACCCGCACGAGGGTTTGCACGCTACCTGCCCCATACCTCCACACCGTCGCCACATTCGAGACCGTGGACAGCCCCTCCGCCGAGAAACCAACGTCAGAGTGATTGTTCTCCCGCTCGGCTCGAACGGTGCCACTGACGCTCCGGGCACGGAGAGGGGCGGCGGCGCAGGGGCTTTGATGGTCATGGTCACTGTTCCTGGGCGCGATCGTGCCGGCGTTGGCGCTCGTGTTCGGTGCCTGTGAGGGGCCGGCTCGCCTTGCCGGCGGCTACCGCGCCCCGGGCGGGGGCGCGGGCGTCCGACGGGCAAGGCGTCCCTGGCGCGGGCCGAGACGGCGCGGAACTGCGGGCCGTCGCCGGCTCTGGACTACTTCGGAACGGGCGGGTCACAGACTTCGAGGAGCAAAGTGGTGAATCGGAAGCCTATTCCCATGCCGACGACGAGAATCTTCTCCCCCCTTTGGAGTTGTCCACCGCGGAGAAGGTGATCGATACCGAGGAGCGCGTCAGCGGGGCCGACGTGGCCGGTTTCTCGTAGGAAATCCCACGTGGTACGACTCGGCGCGATGTCCAGGGGTTCCAGGATCAGGGCGGAGAGCTGGGCGAGGCCGACCCCGGTCACCGCGACCTTCGCCACCTCCGGCAACTCGACTCCCGACTCCTCCAGCACCTGCTTCACTGTTTTCATGCCGGCATCTCGGATGATGGGAAGGTAGGGCCCGAGACTGGTCTTCTGGGCCAGCATGATATTCCCGTCATCCAGATCTCCCCGGACCGCGACGAGCGACTCAAGCTCAGCGGCGGAGGTGTGAGAACTGGCTATCAGCCGGGCGTACCCGCCCTCGCGGGACAGAACCGCCGCGGCGGAACCATCCGAAAGGAAGACGCCCAGCGACTCCTGCCATCGCCCCAACCTGCCCGCATGGTAGCGCCCGGCCGCGGTGACCATAGCGGCGCCGGCGGAAGGGTCGGATCTCAGCAGGCTCGCCGCGACGACGAGACCTGTCGCTCCCCCGTTGCTCGCCGCCCCCAGTTCGAAGGCCAGCGCTTCGGGCACGCCGAGGACCCGTTGCACGTGACAGACAGGCGCGAAGTGTTCCTGATCATCCAAACAGGCGTAGACGAGCGACGCGATGTCATCGGCGCCGCATCCCGAGTTCTTCATCGCGTCAACCGCCGCCATCCCCGCCATCTCCGCTGCCGAGTGGTCCCGCGAAATGGTGAGGGAGGCCCAGTCGGACAGCTTGAGGCTGGTCGGATTCGCACTGATGGCGCAGCCGCTCAGCACGTCCTCGACGTTCACCCGGGGCGGTAGGAATCTCCCTGTGCCGGAGATGAAGACGCTATCCCAGAGCAATGTTCCCACCTGTTTCATTGGCCGTGCTCCGCGCCAGATCCATCAGCCAGTTACTCACGGTCAGGCCGATGAGCGCGGAGTGTTCTTCGAGTACGTCGGTCTCGGCGGGAACGGTCACCACCTTCGGGACTTCCACGGACGCGATCGGGAACCGCGGGGAAGAGCCTGCGTGACCTGGCCGGACCAGGAGGATCGGGGTTTCGATCTCCGTGGGTTCCCAGCGGTGGAAGAGTTCGCCGTACCAGGCGGTCGCGGTGAGTCGCTCGTCGGAAGGGACGTCGGGCCCCTCCCTGCCTGCCATTCTCCGCAGCAGAGCGGAGAGTTCGTCGCGGTGTCCGTTCGCCGCGTTCCCAGGGGGATCGATCAGCACCACACCCGCGAGCGGCGAGTTCAGTCGTTCCAGTGCCAGTGCTGTCGCGCACACCGGAAGACACGTCAGCGAGTTGCCGACCAGTACGACCGGCTTCCCGTGCGGGGACTCCGGAAGTGCCCTGATCACGCTCTCGGCCATGACCGCCACGTTCGCGGGAAGATCTCCGCTGGAGAACCCGGGCAGGGTGATCGCGGAGACGTCGCGAATTCCTTCGAGTGCTCTCGCGAATTTGAGATATTCGGACTCACCCGACGAAAGGCACACCAGCGCCGGTCGTACGGACCCCTGGGACAGCGAAGTCGAGGGCAGCGGTCGCGCCACAGCGGAGAGGTCGTCGAATGACGGGCGCAGCCGCGACGCGGTCAGCAGCAGATCGGCTCCTTCCTCGGGCTTGCCGAGTGATATCGCCTGCCTGAGAAGCGAGAGGATCGGGCCGGCGTCCTTGCCGCTGTCGTCTGGGCAGAGCTCCCGGTGAATGTAGGCGGCGAGGGCCCGCGAGGTCGGATAGTCGTAGATGAGGGTGGCTGGAAGTTCCAGGCCGATGACCCGCTTGAGGTGCTTACGAAGTTCGAGAGCGGTCAGCGAGTCCAGGCCGAGATCCTTGAAGGAGTGTTCGAGCGGTATTCCGTCGGAGTCACTGTGGCCGAGCACGGTGGCGACGGTGCTCTGGACGACGCCCAGGAGGTGGTGGCGCTGTCGCTCCGGGGGTAGTTCCGCCAGTCGCACCGCCAACGCGTCGCCGGATCCGGAGGAGACGGCCGGGCTTTGGCGGATGCGCGCGACTTCCGGGATCTCATCGAACAGGGAACACGGACGATAGGCGGTGTAGAGCGGGTAGAAGTTGCCCCAGTCGAAGCTGGCGATGACAGCGGTCGGCCGGTCCTCGGTCAGCACCTGCTCAAGCTCGGCCAGAGCCCGCTGCGTCTGCATTCTTCTCAGACCGTGATGAGGGAAGGTGTGGTCCCTGCCCTCCCAGATCCCCCACGCGATCGAGTGGGCGGGAAGACCTTGGGCACGACGCTGGTGTGCGAGGTAGTCCAGGAAGGCGTTCGCAGCCGCGTAACTCGCGAACCCCTTTCCTCCCAGGATGACGGCCGTGGACGAGAACAGGATGAACTCTGAGAGGTCACTGGATTTCGTCAGCTCATGGAGGTTCAGCGCACCGTCGACCTTCGCCCGCAGAGCGTTCTCCAGTCGTTCTGCTGTGAGGTCGGACAGCGTGGCGTCGTCGAACGTACCGGCCATGTGAATGACTGTCCGCAGCGGCTGACCGGGGTCAATGTCGGCGAGCACCCCCGCCAGAGCGGAACGATCCGCGATGTCGCAGGCGACGATCCGGATCTCGGCGCCCAGCGCACGGACCTCGTCGACCAGCCGTGCGGCGCCCGGCGCCTCTGGCCCACTGCGGCTCAGCAGAAGCAGATGTCTGGCGCCGTTGTGCACGATCCGCTTGGCGAGGGACTTTCCTACTTCTCCGGTACCGCCCGTGATGAGCACCGTTCCGTCGGAAGGCCATGCGTAGGAGGAGGATCGGGGCACGGCACTACGACTGAGCCGGCGACGCAGCAGTCCTCTCGGCCGGACAGCGAACTGATCGTCGACACCGCCACCGAGTGCCTGGCAGATATGTGTCCCGACCTCGTCTCCGACCTGCTCGACCAGGTCGATCAGCCCTCCCCAGCCGTGCGGATTCTCCTGGCGTGCCACCAGGTGCAGGCCCCAGGAGAGGGCGTGGATCGGATCGTCCAGCGGTTCGTCAGGATCGGTGACCACCGCGTTCTGGGTCAGGACCCACAGGGGAACGTCGATCCCCTCCAGGGCCTGGGCGAGTTTGAGGTTGCCGATCACACCTGCCGGCAGCTGGGGGAACGCCGGATGAGAGCGCCGGTCCAGGGCGAGCCAGGAGACGACCCCCGCCAAGGCGGATGACCTACCTTCGCCGGACCGGTCGTCGACGCCTGAATCCGCGCCCGACGGAGAGAGCGATCCGACCATGTCGTGAACGTGCCGGGTCAGCTCCTCCCGGGAGACGGTGTCGGCGACCACGAGGGTGACGACCTTCGCCCCCTGCTCGGTCATCGCGCTGGAAGTCGCCGATACCTGGCCCATGTCGGCTTGTCCGGGCGTTGTGACGACCAGCCAGGTACCGGACAGTCGCGGCACTTCTCGTTCCAGCCGCCGCCACGTGAGCTGGTAATGCCAATCCCCCGTGACCGCACGATCCTTTCTCCCGAGACGCCAGTCCCCGAGATCCTTGAGCAGGGGCCTCAGGGAGGCGATCCGCTCGTCATCGACGATGTTCAACAGGGAGGCCACCTCTCCCGGATCGTCGTTCTCCACGGCACGCCAGAATTCGAGATCGTACGATGGGACGTCGGTTGTCCTCTCCGTCGAAGTGAGCCAGTACCGCCGATGCTGGAAGGGATACGTCGGCAACTCCGGCCGACCGATCACCGGCGGAGTCGGATACAACGCCGCCCAGTCCGGGCTCAG
>NZ_JBFAOJ010000133.1:0-20500 GCF_040675205.1 Streptosporangium sp. NPDC049644
CCGTACGCGGGGACCGGCGGCCGGTCCCCGCGTACGGACAGGCCGCGGACCCGGCCGGGTGGGTGATCCTCATACGGTCGGCGGACCGAACCGTTCCAGCGCCGCCGCCTCGTCCCACACCTCGCCGTACTTGGCCTGGATGTCGAACAGGTTCGCCTCGTGCGGCCGGGGGTCGCGGTCCCCGACCGCCTGCCGCACCACGATCGGCACGAACCCGTGCTGTATCCCGTCGACGGCGGTGGCGCGCACGCAGCCGCTGGTGGACACGCCCGCGATGACGAGCGTGTCCACCCGCAGCGCGTTGAGCGTCGAGGCCAGCACCGTACCGAAGAAGGCGCTCGCGTACTGCTTGACGATCACCGTCTCCCCCGGCCCGGGCGCGACCTCCGGCATCAGCTCGCCGAGCGGCCCGCCACCGTCCACCAGGTGGCGCAACGGGGCCACCTTGCGGAAGAACAGGCCGCCGTCGACGCCGCCGGGACCGAAGGCGACCCTGGTGTGGATCACTGGAACGCCCGCCGAACGGGCGGCGGCCAGGACCCGCGCGGCCGAGTCCAGGCAGTCGCGCGAACCCATGTAGAGCTCGGCGCCCGGTTCGAAGTAGGCGCGCATCAGGTCGATGAGGATCAGCGCCGGACGCTCCCCGAAGGGCAGGGAACGCCCGTACACCTCGTCGTGGTCCCTGATCACACGCGGCTCCGGAGCAGGCGGGCACCCTCCGCGCGGTGCGCGAGAGGTTCCTCGGGCGTGAGGACACGGACGGTGGGCTGGTGGGGCATGGGGGGCTCCTTTTGGTGTCAGATGACTCCGGCGGCCGACAGGCCGGTGAACTCCGCCTCCGTCAGGCCGAGAAGCCCGCGGTAGACCTCTTCGTTGTGCTGCCCGAGCGCGGGCCCGGCGCTGCGCACGCTTCCGGGGGTGTCGGAGAGCTTGGGGACCACGTTCTGCATGGCCAGCTCGCCGAAGTCCGGGTGCGGGACGCGGACGATGGCCTCACGGGCGGCGAAGTGCGGATCGGCGAACATGTCCTTGGCCGTGTAGACCCGCCCGGCCGGGACACCGCCCTCGTGCAGCGACCGGAGCAACTCGTCCGCGGGGATCCCCGCGGTCCAGGCCGCGATGATCTCGTCAAGCTCGGCCATGTTCGCGCCGCGCGCGCCGTGGGTGGCGTAGCGCTCGTCGGCGGCCAGCTCGGGCCGGCCCATCAGGGTCGCCAGGCGGGTGAAGACGCTGTCCTGGTTGGCGGCGACGAGGATGGTGTCGCCGTCCTTGGTCGGGTAGACGTTGCTGGGCGAGACGTTGGGCAGCACGGTGCCGGTGCGCTCGCGCTGGTAGCCGGCCTGCTGCCATTCGGGCACCATCGACTCCATCATGGCGAGCACCGCCTCGTAGATCGCCGAGTCGACGACCTGGCCCCTGCCGCTGCGCTCGCGCTCGTGCAGCGCGACGAGCGTGCCGATGCAGGCGTGGGTGGCGGCCAGGGAGTCGCCCAGCGAGATGCCGGCGCGCGCCGGCGGCCGGTCGGGGTCGCCGGTGACGTGGCGGATGCCGCCCATGGCCTCGCCGATCGAGCCGTATCCGGCTCGGGGGGCGTAGGGGCCGCTCTGGCCGAACCCGGTCACCCGGGTGATGACCAGGCGGGGGTTGATCTCGTGCAGCCGGGCCGGGGACATGCCCCAGCGCTCCAGGGTGCCGGGCCGGAAGTTCTCCAGCAGCACGTCCGCCCGCTCCACGAGCCTGATGACCAGGTCCTGCCCCTCGGGGGTGCGCAGGTCGCAGGTGACCGACTTCTTGTTGCGGGCCACGACCGGCCACCACAGCGACTGGCCGTACGGCTTCTCCCGGCCCCACTGGCGCATGGGGTCGCCCCTGCCGGGGTCCTCCACCTTGATGATCTCGGCGCCGAAGTCACCGAGCAGCTGGCCGCAGAACGGCCCGGCGAGCAGCTGGCCGAGCTCGACGACCCGGATGTCTCCGAGCGGAAGGCCTCTCACGTCTTGTTCTCCTGACGACGGGGACCGAGCAGGGAAGCGCGGGCGGAGAACAGGTGGGCGCGCATCACGGCCTCCGCCCATTCGGGGTCTCCGGCGCGTACGGCCGCCACGATCTCGATGTGATGGTTGACGCTGCGGCGCATGGCCTCGGAGTCGAAGGCTCCGTAGGTGCGCAGCAGCACGGGCGAGTGGACCAGCGAGCTGATCGACTGGGCGAGCACCTGACTGCCGCCGAGCCTGACCAGTGCCTGGTGGAAGTCGGCGTTGAGGCGGTAGACCGCCTCGACGTCGCGGCGGTCCGCGTGCTCGGCGAGGGTCACCGCCAGCTCGTGCAGGCGCGCGATGTCCTGCTCCGTCGCGACGGCCGCCGCCTGCCGGACGGCCAGTCCTTCGATCCTGGCGCGCAGCTCGAAGATCGTCTCTAGATCGGCGCGGGGGTACACCACGACTCTGGCGCCCTTGTTGGCCGTGATCTCGACCAGTCCCTCGGCCTGCAACCGCCGCAGCGCGTCGCGGACCGGGGTCCGGCTGACGCCCAGCGCCTCGGCCAGCTCGACCTCACCGAGGTGGTCGCCCGGCTCGTAGTGACCGTTGAGGATCAGGTTACGCAGGCTATCGACTGTCGACATGTATACACCCTTACCGAATATTCCCCAAGAATGGCATCCGAGGAGGAAAATAACAAGATTTTGCATACAACTTGAGAGGCGTCGGTACGGTGACCGAGAACAACGGCCTCCCCGGCGGACCGAGCCGGAGACCGGCCCCGCGCTCCCGCGGTCGCCCCCGGCGAACGCGGCCGGTCGACGCACCGCCGAGCGTCGCCATGTGACGCCGTCGACGACGGGCGGCCGGGCCGGGGAACGGACGTCGCCCGAAGGCCACCACCCCGTTCTCTCCGCCCGCACCCCGGCACGCCGCCGCACAGAATGGAGATCATGACTCCACGACGGCTCTACCAAGGCACAGGCCCTGGACCGATCACCCCGGACGGCTGCTCGGTCGAGTACTACACCACCCTCACCCCCAGGGGCGAACCCGAACTCGTCCACGACGCGATCCCGGCCGGGGCGAGCATCCTCGAACTCGGCGCGGGCGTGGGCCGGATCACCCACCGCCTGCTGGAACTCGGGCACGAGGTCGTCGCGGTCGACGAGTCGCCCGAGATGCTCGCCCACATCCGCGGCGCCGAGACCGTGTGCTCCCCCATCCAGACCCTGGCCCTGCCCAGAACCTTCGACCTCGTGCTGCTGATGTCGTTCGTCATCGAAACCGCCGACGACGACCTGCGCGCCGCGTTCCTGCGCACCTGCGGCGCGCACGTCTCCGCCGACGGCTGCGTCATCCTGCAGCGCAAACCTCCCGAGTGGTACGACACCGTCCAGCCGTTCGAACGCGACGCCGGCCCCGGTCACACCGTCAGCATGACGCGGGTCAGCCGCCCCGCCCCCGGCCTGCTCGACGCCACCATGGAGTACACCGTCGGCGAGCGGCGCTGGACCCAGACCTTCGTCAGCCACCGCCTCGACGACGACCGCCTGGAACACGAACTCAACCAGGTGGGCCTGACCGTCTCCGGCTTCCTGGACGACGACCGCGAGTGGGTACGCGCCACACCCCTGTGACACCCGTCTCTTCCCGAACGGCCGGAGCAGAGCCGGCAGCGGCCCGCCGGTGACACCGGGCACCGGGCCGCCGCCTCACCGAAGCGGTCGTCGCGAGCCCGTCCGGGGAGAGACCCCGTCCCACCCTTGCCCCGGCCCGTCCGCGAACCGTGCGGCGCTCATCCGCCGGAGACCGGCCGGGGCTCGATTCCGTGGCGGAGCAGCACCCACACCCGCTCGGCGGTCGTGCGCCGCTCGGCCGCCGGGAGCCTGGCGAGCAGCCCGGCGAGCATGCCGACGGCCAGTACCAGGTCATCGGCGGTGACGTCCTCGCGGAGCCGACCGGCGCGCCGGGCCTCGGCGAGCGTTCCGGCCAGCAGGCCGGCCACCCGGTCGCGCACTTCGACGACGCGGAGATCACCGGCCGAGGGCACGCTGACCATGTCGATGAACGCGGTCGAGGCGATGGTCTGCTCGGTGAGCAGAGCCAGCATGTCGGCAAGGGTGGTGCCGGGTTCGGCGGCCAGCGCCTCCAAGTCGGCGACACTGTCCTCGAACACGGCCAGCGCGAGGCTCACGCGGTCCGGAAAATGCCGGTAGAGGCTTCCCTGGCCGACTCCGGCCACGCGGGCGACCGTGGTGAGCGGTGCGTCGTATCCGGCGTCGGCGAAGACCTCGCGGGCGGCCGCTATCAGCGCCGCCCGGTTCTCCGCCGCCGCACCGGGTCCTCTGTTGGGTCGACGCGTGACAGTCACAGCGGCTATGTTAGCAACCGGACGATATAGTCCGGTTATTTCCGGAAGTGCCATGAATCATGACGCCGATCCCCCGCCACAGGTACGGCGGGACATGCTCGGCCGTCGCGATTCGGCGCGACACGACCACCACGGCAACAGCACCGCCTTGGCCCCGGGCCGCATCCGCCGGAGCCCTGGCACCACCGCCGCCCCCACCGAAAGGACGCCCCCTTGACCATCGGCACCTTCGACGACCGCGTCGCCCTCATCACCGGCGCGGGCTCCGGGATCGGCAGGGCGATGGCCGTCGCCTTCGCCAAGGCCGGCGCCCGCCTCGTGGTCTGCGACATCGACCCCGACAGCGCCAGGCGAACCGCCTCCGACATCGGGGACGCCGCCGTCCCCGTCACCGCCGACATCTCCGACGAGGCGTCGGTCGCCGCGCTGGTCGAGACGGCGATCAGCGCGCACGGACGCGTCGACGTACTGTGCAACAACGCCGGCATCGTGGACACCATGGCCCTGCCCGCCGACATACCGGTCGAGCTGTGGGAGCGGGTGCTGCGCGTCAACCTGACCGGCACCTTCCTGGTCACCCACGCCGTCCTGCCGCACATGCTGCGCCAGGGCGGCGGCGCGATCGTCAACACCGCCTCCGAGGCCGGCATCCGCGGCGGCGCGGCCGGCGCGGCCTACACCGCGTCCAAGCACGGCGTCGTCGGCCTGACCCGCAGCCTGGCCTGGGCGTACGCCAAGGACGGCATCCGCTGCAACGCCATCCTGCCCGGCCCCACCATGACCGGCATCGCCACCAACACGACCTTCGATCCGACGGGCACCGCCCGGCTCGGCCCCGTGCTCGCACTCGGCGAGCGGATGGCCCAGCCCGAGCAGATGGCCGACGCCGCCCTCTTCCTGGCCTCGGACGCCGCCTCGTTCGTGAACGGCGCGATCGTGCCGGTGGACGGCGGCTGGTCCGCGGCCTGAGACATACCGGCCCGTCCGCGCACCGGCACCTCTGTCGACTCGGCGAGCACTCATCGCAGAGACTACGACCTCAACCGGACGCAACTGTCCGGTTCTGTGAGGGTTCACCGACAGAGCCGTCGCCCGCAATCCGAAGGAAGTCGCGATGACAGATCAGTGGGACAACCTCGTCGACGTACTCGTCGTGGGCTCAGGCGCGGCGGGCCTGACCGCGGCCATCGCGGCGGCCGACCGTGGGATGGACGTCCTGATGGTGGAGAGCACTCCGAGATGGGGTGGCACCACCTCGGTCTCCGGAGGCGGGCTGTGGATGCCGGCCAACCCGCTCATGATCCGGGCCGGCGCCCGGGACTCCGCCGAGGAGGCCCTCCGGTACATGAACGACGTCATCGGCGACGCCGGACCGGCCTCCTCGCACGAGCGCAGGGCGGCCTTTCTCCAGACCGTTCCCGAGGTCGTGACCTTCCTCGGCCGCCGCGGCGTCAGGTGGAGGAGATTCCCCGACTACCCCGACTACTATCCGGACCGGCCGGGCGGCAAGGTGGGGCGCTCGATCGAGGTCGCGGCCTTCGACACCAAGCTGCTCGGCGACTGGTACGCCACCTCCCGCGCCAAGGACAGCATCCCGCTCCCGCTCATGACCGACGACGTGTGGTTGCTGGCCCGCGCCTGGTCCACCCCCGGCGGCTTCGTCCGCGGCGCACGCTTCGTCTTCCGCTCACTCGGCGCCTTCGCCGGCGGAAAGCGCCCGGTCGGCATCGGCGGCGCACTCGCCTGCTCGCTCATGCACATCGTCCGCACCCAGCAGACCCCCGTCTGGCTCTCCGCACCGCTCGTCGACCTGATCCTGGAGGACGACGGCGTGGTGGGCGCGGTGGTCGAGAAAGACGGCCGGCAGCGGCGGATCCGCGCCCGGCACGGCGTCATCCTGGCCGCCGGAGGCTTCGCGAACAACACCGAGTGGCGCCTGAGGCATCACGGCGTCCCCGGCTACTCCTCCGCCCCGGAAGGCGATCTGGGCACCGCCATCGAGGTGGGCGCCCGGGCGGGCGGCGCGCTGGAACTCATGGACGACGCCTGGTGGGGCGCGTCCCTGGTCGGCCCCGACGGCACGGCCCGCTTCCTCGTCTCGGAGCGGTCCTTCCCCTTCTCGATCATCGTGGACGCGAACGGCGAGCGCTTCACCAACGAGTCGGCGTCCTACATCGACGTCGGGCACGCCATGCTGAGTCACGACGTGACCGGCCCGATGTGGATGATCACCGATGTCCGGCACAGGCGGCGCTACCTGAACTCCGCCCTGATCGGGCAGGCCAGGAAGTGGAGCCGCGCCGGCCTCCTCGTCGAGGCCCCCACCATGGAGTCGCTGGCCGCGAAGATCGGCATCGATCCCGCACGGCTGCGCGCCACCGTCGGGCGCTTCAACGGCTTCGCCCGCACCGGCGTCGACGAGGACTTCGACCGTGGCCGTACCGTCTACGACAACTACTACGGAGACCCGCGGGTCAAGCCCAACCCCAACCTCGGCCCCCTGGAGAAGGGCCCCTTCCGCGCGGTCCGCGTCTACCCCGGCGACCTGGGCACCAAGGGCGGCCTGCTCACCGACGAGCACGCCCGCGTCCTGCGCGAGAACGGCTCGGCCATACCGGGCCTGTACGCCGCGGGCAACACCACCGCCTCGGTCATGGGCCGCACCTACCCCGGCCCCGGCTCGACCATCGCCCCCGCCGTCGTCTTCGGCTACCGCGCCGCACGGCACGCCACATCCCGCTGACCTGGGCACCACGACCCCGAACACGGCGGCCACCGGTGCGCGGACGATGCCGGCAGCCGGTGCCGTAGGCGCGCCCGCGGTCGGCCAGGGCGACCTTGCGCCGCTCAGGGTCCCTCCGCACTTCGCAGGTCACGGCCGGATGCCCGGCAGGACACAGGATGGACTCCGCCTGTCCGGCCCCCATTCCCTCTACCTGAGGCTTTTCACCCCGGTGGCCCTGGTCGTGGGATCCGGTCTCGGCCATCCGGCCGAGCCGGAGGTGTTGATCGCGACGGGCGGTCATGAGCGGCTTTGAATGACTCTCCCGCCTCGGAGAGACGAGTCTTCCGACCCAAGCCGGCGATCACCGTGGGCCTGCTGCGAACGAGTCGGCCGGCCCGCCGGCGACACGAGAGCTTAAGACAACGAGCTATCATTTACGACATATCTGTCTTAAATGATACGGAGTTGACTGATGGCTGTGAGTCGCGATCAGATCATCGTCGCCGCGATCCAGCACCTCAACCACGCCCCCGCCGCGTCGATGGCCGACATCGCCGAGGCGACCGGAGTGAGCCGCGCCACCTTGCATCGGCACTTCACCGGTCGAGAAGAGCTGCTGTTCGCGCTCGGCCACCGTGCGCTGGATCGATGGGCGGAGGCCCAGGACAGGGCCGGGATCGAGCAGGCTGCCCGCTCCGCGGAACCGGTAGTGATCACCACCGCTCTGCGGGAGATGCTGAGTGGGCTGATCGACGAGGCCGAGGAGTACAACTTCGCGCTCACCGACCTGGTGATGTCGGCGCCCGAACTGCGGGAACGCAGTGACGAGCTGGAAGGCAAGGAGATCTTGCTCTACCAGGCGGCCCAGCGCGCCGGGGTCCTGCGGACCGACCTGCCGGTGCGGTGGATCAGCAACACGGTGTACGGCCTGCTGCTCGCCGTACGGGAAAGCCTGAACCGGGGCGACGTCGCCCGGCGCGACCTTCCCGGGATGCTGCACGAGACCTTCTTCCGCGGCGCCGGCGAGCACCATCCTCACCATGGCGGAGACGAGCGGCCGCCGGACGGTGGTTCGCGGGGCAGTGCCGGGGAACGCGGGCCGCAGGGCGGGAGGAGGGCATGACCCGCATCTCCTACGCACCGTCGACGGAGCCCGGTGTGTCGCGGCGGCGGCGCTGGGCCGGGCTGGCGGTACTGTCGGCGAGCCTGCTGCTGGTGGTCATGGACATGACCATCCTCAATGTCGCCCTGCCCGCGATCTCGGCCGACCTGCGCCCCGGCGCGGTCGAGTTGCTGTGGATGGTGGATGTCTACGCGCTGGTGCTGTCCGGCCTGCTGGTCACGGTGAGTGCACTCGGCGACCGGTGGGGCCGCAAGAAGATGTTGCTCACCGGCTTCGCACTGTTCGGACTGGCCTCCACGGCGGTGCTCTGGGCCGACTCACCCGGCGAAGTGATCGCGGTGCGGGCGATGCTCGGTGTCGGCGGCGCCATGATCATGCCCTCCACACTGTCGATGATCCGCACCCTGTTCACCGACCCCAGGGAGCGGGCGACCGCGCTGGGCGTCTGGGCCGCGATGGCCGCCCTGGGCGGCGCGCTCGGGCCGATCCTGGGCGGGCTGCTGCTGGAGCACTTCAGCTGGCACGCGGCGTTCCTGGTGAACGTTCCGGTGATGACGGCGGCGATCGTCGCCGGCCTCTTCCTGCTCCCCGAGTCACGCAACCCGCGCCCGGGCCGCTGGGACGTGTTCGCCACGGCATTGTCGATCACCGGGATGGTCACCCTGGTCTACTCGATCAAGCAGTTCGGTAAGGAGGGCCCGGCCGCCATCGGCCCGTGGGTCACCCTCGGCCTCGCCGTGGTGACCCTCACCTGGTTCGTCCGGCGTTGCCTGAAACGCTCCGATCCGCTGCTGGAGGTTCGCCTGTTTCGCAGCCGGCCGTTCACCGCGGGCACGATCGCCGCGCTGAGCACGTCGATCGCGATGGCGGCGATGATGTTGCTGATGGCGCAGTGGATGCAGCTCGCAGGCGGCTACTCCCCGCTGGAGACCGGCGTGCGGCTGCTGCCGACCGCGCTGGGCGCGCTGGTGCTCTCGCCGCTGGCGCCCTCGCTGGCGGTGCGCCTCGGGACCCGCCCAGTGCTGGTCGGGGGGCTGGTGGTGTCCGGGCTGGGATTCGGCGTGCTGTACGCCGCGCCCGTCACCTATCCGTGGATCGCCGTGTCGCTGCTGCTGATCGGGCTGGGTATGGGCTCGCTGGCGATCGCCTCGGCGGTCATCATGGCGGGTGCGCCGCCAGAGAAGGCGGGCAGCGCCGCCGCGATCGAGGAGACCAGCTACGAGCTGGGCGGCGTACTCGGCGTCGCGGTGCTCGGCAGCGTCGCCGCCGCCGTGTACCGGGAGGCGCTGCCGGCCACCGCGGGTGATGCCGCCCGCGAGTCGCTGGCCGCCGCGATCGAGGTCGCCCGCCAGGCCGGAGCCGCGGGGACGCACTTGGCCCAGCAGGCCAAGGCGGCGTTCACCTTGTCGTTGGAGATGACCGGGCTGTCCGGGGGCGTGCTCATGCTCGCCGCCGCGCTCGCCGTCTGGTGGCTCGTCCCGCGCGACCTCGACGTCACCGCCGGGCACAACTGATCGCCGCACGCCGCCGACCAGGGCGGCCGGTTCGCGTTCGACCTCGTCGAACGGTGTTGACGCCCCGGCCCGCAAGGCAGGCACCGGTGGACGGACCGGAGTTGCGCGGCGGTCCGGGCGAGGTCGTGGATTCGCCCCAGACGCTGTTACCGCCGGCGCGCAGGACGCCGTCGTCGTACGGGTCGGCGGTCAGCGTGATCTGGGCGATCTGGGCGCCGTTGACGTACCGGCGTGGTCGCCGCCACCGTCGCGCTGCCCCTCATCCCTCAACGCCTCTCAGCAGGAACCGGCATCTTCAGCGAACGGGCAGGCCGGTGACGGCGCGGCCGATGATCAGGCGCTGGATCTCGCTGGTGCCCTCGAAGATGGTGTAGATCTTGGCGTCGCGGTGGAAGCGCTCGACCGGGTGATCGCGGGTGTAGCCGGCTCCGCCGAGGATCTGGATGGCCTGGTCGGTGACCCAGACCGCGGTCTCGCCGGCGACCAGCTTGGACATGGAGCCCTCGGCCTGGCCGAAGGTGCGGTTGTTGCGGGCCATCCAGGCGGCACGCCAGGTCATCAGACGGGCGATGTCGACGCGGGTGGCCATGTCGGCCAGCAGGAAGGCGATGGCCTGGTTCTCACCGATCCTGCGGCCGAACTGCTCGCGCTCGCGGGCGTAGTCGCGGGCGTACTCGTATCCGGCGCGGGCGATGCCGACGGCCATCGCCGCCACCGAGGGGCGGGTGGTCTCGAAGGTCCGCATCGCGCCCTGCTCTCCGGCCCGCTCGCCGGAGCGGACGCGGGCGAGCCTGGCGTCGAGCTTCTCCCTGCCGCCGAGCAGGCAGGCCCCCGGCACGCGCACGTTGTCCAGGACGACCTCGGCGGTGTGGGAGGCACGGATTCCGTGTTTCCTGAACTTCTGGCCCATCGACAGGCCGGGGGTGCCGGCCGGGACGACGAAGGACGCCTGGCCGCGGGTGCCCAGGGAGGGGTCGACAGAGGCGACGACGACGTGGACGTCGGCGATGCCGCCGTTGGTGGCCCAGGTCTTCACGCCGTTGAGGATCCAGTCGCCGCCCGAGGGGACGGCACGGGTGCGGATGGCGCCCACATCGGAGCCGGCCTCGGGCTCGGAGGCGCAGAACGCCCCGAGCCTGACCTCCGAGGGGGTGCCGAACATCTGCGGGAGCCACTCACCCAGCTGTTCGGGGGTGCCACTGGCCGAGAGGGCCGCGGCGGCGAGGCCGGTGCCGACGATGGACAGGCCGATGCCCGCGTCTCCCCAGAAGAGCTCCTCGAAGGCCACGGTCAGGCCGAGCCCGCTCGGCTCGAACCACTGCTGGGCGAAGAAGTCGAGGGAGTAGAGCCCGATCTTGGCGGCCTCCTGAATGATCGGCCAGGGGGTCTCCTCGCGCTCGTCCCATTCGGCACCGGCCGGGCGGACCACCGAGCGGGCGAAGTCGTGCACCCAGTCACGCACCTCGCGCACGTCGTCACTCAGCTCCGGGCAGAAGCCGCTCTCGCTCATCTTCCATGCCTCCTCAGCGCGCGTTACCAACGGTAACACCCAAACTTTACCGGCGGACGGACCGCTCCGCGCAACCGCAGGACCGCCCCTTCTGCGGCAACGGCCGCCGGCGAGCGGCCCCGCTTTCGGAGGTCTCCTTCACCGCCGCCGGCCTCCCCGAGGCCCGGCTCACCGCCGTGCGGGAATGCCACCGGGCCGCGCGCTCCCGGGCCTCGCGGGCTCCGTACGCCGCCCGGGATCACGCCCGCGCGACGTGGTCAGCGAGCGGCGCGGTAGGCGGGAACAGTGATCATCGGCGGGCGTTCGGCGACGGCGACGTCCCGGACGCTCACCTGGTGGCCGCTCGCGCCCCGGCGGAACTGGGCCAGGCGGGGCGAGGGGCTGTGCAGGGAGACCATCATGTTCTGGCGCTCCAGGCGCGACCAGGAGGTCTGCAGGATCTGGGCGGCCATCCCGCCGAGCGCCTCCGTCGACTGGTGGGAGTGGACCCGGCGGCCCAGGTCGACCTGGGCCAGGGCGTCGAGCCCGGCGAGGTCGAGCAGGTCGATCAGCAGGCCGAGCTCCACACCGTAACCGGTGACGAAGGGCACGCTCTCCAGCACGGACCTGCGCCCGGCGTACTCCCCGGCGAGGGGTTGCACGAATCCGGCCAGCAGCGGCCAGTGCAGGTTGAGCAGGGGACGCGCGACGAGCTCGGTGACCCGGCCGCCACCGCTCTGCACGTTCTGCAGGGGCCGGTCGTAGCAGCCCTTGACGTAGACCACCGCCTCGTCGGCGAGCAGCGGGCCGAGCAGCCCGGTCACGAAGGAGGTGCGGAACTCGCGCAGGTCGGCGTCGATGAACACGAGCAGGTCGCCGGAGGTGGCGGCGAGGGACTTCCAGAGCGCCTCGCCCTTGCCGTCCAGCGGTTTGAGGTCGGGCAGGACCTCGTCTTGCGCGATCACCGCCGCTCCGGCGCGCGCGGCGCGCACCGCGGTGTCGTCGACGGAGCGGGAGTCGATGACCACGAGCTCGTCGACGAGCGGCGCGGCCTCCATCAGGTCGCGGCGGATCGCGGTGACGATCTCCCCGACCGTCTCCTCCTCATCGCGCGCGGGCAGCACGACACTGATCGTCGTCTCACCCTTGGCTCTCAGCAGCTCCGGCAGCGACCAGTCGCCCGAGGATGAGGTGCGCTCGCGTAGCCATGCCTCGACCTCAGGCAGCACAGCCCACCCTTCCCATCACCTCGGTACTTACGGGTATCACCTTATGTGGCGCTGATTCCGCGCAAGTACCGGCTCCCGTCCCCACCGCACGGGTGGGAAGATCAGTCCAGTCCGGCATGAGGAGGGGAAGGCATGGACCCGGTAGCCGTGCTGCGGGCGGCACGTGCCGTCCGCGACGAACTCGACAGCTCGATGGGGGGTGCCTCCGCGGAGCTTCGCGACCGGCTGGATCCGCTGCTGGCCGAGGCCGGCAGCCGGCCTCCGGGGCAACTGGCCGACGCGATCGTCATGCTGATCGCCCAGTACGGCCCGGCCTGGAACCGGCTCTCCGCGCTACTGAACCTGGACCACGGCCTCGCCGCCGCACAGGCGGTCCCCGTGCCCACCGACACGGGCCCGCAGGATCTGGGCGGGGCCGGGTACGGCAGCGGATACGACGATCCGCCCCCCACAGGTGCCATGGGTCTCGACTGGATGCGCCCCGACCAGGCGCCGCCGTCCGAGACACCGCGGGCACCCTCCCCGCAGGCACCGCCGACGCCGCCCGCCGGGAGCCGAGGCTCCTCGATGCTCGGCCGGCTGACCGGGGCCTTTCGCAGGCGGCGCGGGGACGCGCCCGCCGCGACGCCCGAGTCCGAGTGGGAGGGGATCCCGCTGATCGAGGCGCCCACCGAGTCGGTCTCGGGCTGGGGCACGGAGGTGTCGATCGGCGTCGCCCCGGGCCGGGGTCAGGACGGCGGCGCGGCACCGCGCGAGCCGGTCGAGCTGGACATCCAGCTCGTCGCCGAGGGCTTCGACGCACCGGGCGGGTGGCAGGTACGGCTGCGCGTCGACACGGCGTCGCCCTACCCCCGCGCGACGGTCGGCCTCGTCGCCCTCGCGCAGCAGGAGCCCGAGGTCGCCCGGCAGATCCAGGCGATCTGTTCGGTGCGTAGCCAGGTGGTCGGGTTCGGCCTGCGCTCGATCACGCTGCACGGCTCGCCCGGCAGGCTCGGCCGGGAGGAGCCGCCCGAGCCGGTCGCCGGCACCCGGATCCGTCCGGCCCTCGTGGGCGAGCCGGCGGACGTCACGGTGGCCATCGTCCACGGTGACGAGCCGGGACGGCTGTGGTGGACCTACCGGTCGCCGCACTTCGTCACCCCCGACCGGGCCGAGCTCTGCGACCTCGGCACGCGGGCCTCGGAGTTCGGCCGGCAGCTGACCGGGCAGGGTCGTCTCTCCGAGGAGCTGGGACGGAAGGTCGGCTCGCGCGTGCCCAGGGGGTTCTGGGAACTGCTGAACGCGGTGGCCGGCCGGGTGGCACCGCGCCGCCCGAGCGTGCTGATCCTCTCCCAGGAGCCGCACGTGCCCTGGGAGCTGGCCGTGCTGGAGCATCCGTACGACCCCTCGCTCCCCCGCTATCTGAACTGCCAGGCGGTGACCGGCCGCTGGCCCCTCGGTGGCCGGCGCCCCGAGCTGCCGCCCCCGGTGAGCGCGCGGGCGGATCATGTCGCGGTGGTGTACGACGAGGCGCAGGCGCACCCGCTGGTGACCGAGTACGGCGCCACGCAGGTCTCCTCCGCGCTCGGCGACGTCCTGGGCGTGCTCGGCCAGGGGCCGGACGTCGTCCACCTCACGGCCGGCGGATCCGCGGCCGAGGCGCTGGGCCGTGACCTGGCCGGCGCCCCGTTCGTCTTCCTGGAGGAACCGGGGGACGCCCAGGCGTTCCTGCTCGCCGGTGCGAGCGGGGTCGTCGAGCCGCTCTGGCCGGTCGGCGGGGGCCTGGCCCGGGAGTTCTACCGGCGCTGCCTCAGCGGTGAGCCCCCGGCCGAGGTGCTGCGGTCCATGCGCGCTCAGGCCCCCGACAGCGCGGGCGCCTACCGGTTCCACGGCCACCCGTCCCTGACGCTGCGCCGGACGCCCCCGCCCGCGGAGTGAGCCACCGGGCCCGGATCGCGTGCTCAGTGGATGGCGTGGCGCTCCAGGAAGGTGTAGACGTCGGCCTCGTCGACACCGGGAAAGGATCCGGGCGGCAGCGCGGCCAGGATGTGGGAGTTGCCCCGGGCCGAAGGCCAGGCGTATCCCTCCCAGCGCTGGGTCAGCTCGGCGGGCGGGCGGCGGCAGCAGTCGCCGTTGGGGCAGTCCGACTTGGTGCGATTGACGGTCTCGCGCCCGCGAAACCAGCGTGACTCCCGGTACGGGACACCGAGGGTGATGGCGAAGTCACGCTCGCGCGACGGGTCGACGTGGGCGACGCAGAAATAGGTGCCGGTGGGCGAGTCCGAGTACTGGTAGTAGACGGAGAAGCGGTCGGGAGACAGGAAGACCTGGCGCCCGGACCACTGCAGGCACATGCGCTGGCCCTCGATCGCCCCCTGCTCGTCGGCGGGAAAGACGATGCCGTCGTTCTCGTAAGCCTTGTAGATGATCCCGCCGGCGTTGTTGCGGACGAAGTGGCAGCTCAGGTCGAGGAAGTGGGTCGCCAGGTTGGTGAAGCGGTGCGCGGCCATCTCGTAGGAGACGGCGAACACGTCACGCAGGTCCTCCACGCTCAGCGCCCGGTCCTTCTTGGCCTCCCTCAGGTACGGCACGGCGGCCGTCTCGGGCACCAGGATGGCGGCGGCGAAGTAGTTGGCCTCGGTCCGCTGGCGCAGGAAGTCCGCGAAGTCGCGGGGCTTGTGGTGCCCGAGGGAGAGGTGGCCCAGGGTCTGCAGCAGGATCGTGCGGGGGGTGTGCATGCCGACCTGCTCGTGCTTGACGTAGATGCGCCGGTTGCGCAGGTCGGAGATGGAGCGCACGGTGCGCGGCAGGTCCTGGACCGTCTGCACGGTGTAGCCGAAGTGGCTGACCAGCGCCTGCACCGTGCTCTGCGACAGCGCTCCGGAACGGTAGCCGACCGCGGCGAGCGCCTCGGCGGCGGCCCGCTCGATCTCCGCGAAGTAGTTGCCCTGTTCACGCTGCTTGCGGCGGAGCTCGGCGTTCGCGGCACGGGCCTCCTCGGGGGTGGCGGTGCCCTTGGCCTGGCGTGAGCGCAACTCCCCGTAGAGGCCGAGGATGTGTTCGAGCACGTCGTTGGGGACGCGCGCGGAGACCTTCAGCCTGGCCAGGCCGAGCCCGGCGTACAGGGGGTCGCGCTGCGCCTCCTCCAGGGCCATCTCCAGCTGCGCCCGCCGGTTGGGGGCCTGCCTGCGCAGTAGTTCCTCGATCGGCACGCCGAGCGCGGCGGCCAGGGACTTCAGCAGCGACAACTTCGGCTCGCGCTTGCCGTTCTCCAGCAGGGAGAGCTGGCTGGGCGCCCGGTTCACCCGTTCGCCCAGGTCGGACAGGGTGAGGCCACGCTGCTTGCGCAAGTGCCTGAGACGCTGGCCGAACGCGATGAGATCGAGCTCCTGCGTCAAGGAAAGCGGTTCTTCACCCACCAAAGATGCCATAGCACGATGCTAAACGAAATTTCCTAGGAAATTTCACAGCCCCGCGCGCCACCTGGGAGAACGTCGCCGCGCCCACGCCGGGAATTCCGATCTGCCCCGTGGGACGGAGGAGGCAGGGCGCCGCCGCGGCCTCCGGGGCACCGCGGAGACCGGCGCCAAGGTGACGGTGCGACCAATGGTGACCGACGGTGACCGTGGGGCCGGATTCCGGAGCCTCGGCCTCCGGCGCCCCACGACCGGCAAGCCGCAAAGCGCACTACCGGAATTGGTCTAGTCCATAGCGAAAACTATGAAGTTCTTCCCATCTGAATACCGATGAGTATTGATGATAAAGGAAGAATTTTCATTCTTTCGCTGGAGTCGGCCTTGTTCGACCGTTTTGTCGGGGCACACACTCGGACTAAGGCACCCAGGGGACGAAAAGGAGTTACACCATGAGTGATCGCCTCAAGGGAGCCGCAGACGAGCTGCGGCGCGAGTGGGAGACCAACCCTCGCTGGAAGGGCACCGAGCGGACGTACACGGCCGAGGACGTGGTTCGACTCAGAGGGTCCGTCCAGGAGGAGCACACTCTCGCCCGGCTCGGCGCCGAGCGGCTGTGGGACCTGCTGAACACCGAGGACTACGTGCACGCCCTTGGCGCGCTGACCGGCAACCAGGCAGTGCAGCAGGTCAAGGCCGGTCTGAAGGCGATCTACCTGTCAGGCTGGCAGGTCGCCGCCGACGCCAACCTCGGCGCGCAGACCTACCCCGACCAGAGCCTCTACCCGGCCAACTCGGTCCCGGCCGTGGTCCGCCGGATCAACAACGCGCTGCTGCGCGCCGACCAGATCACCTGGTCGGAGGGCGACCAGGACGCGCCGCACTGGCTGGCGCCGATCGTGGCCGACGCGGAGGCCGGCTTCGGCGGCGTGCTGAACGCCTTCGAGCTGATGAAGGGCATGATCGCCGCGGGTGCCGCGGGCGTGCACTGGGAGGACCAGCTCGCCTCGGAGAAGAAGTGCGGCCACCTGGGCGGCAAGGTGCTCATCCCCACCGGCCAGCACATCAAGACCCTCAGCGCCGCCCGCCTGGCCGCGGACGTGCTGGGTGTGCCGACCCTGGTCATCGCGCGGACCGACGCCCAGGCCGCGACGCTCCTGACCACCGACGTCGACCCCCGTGACCAGGCGTTCACCACCGGCGACCGCACCGCGGAGGGCTTCTACCGGGTCCGCAACGGCGTGGACGCCTGCATCGCCCGCGGCCTGGCCTACGCGCCCCACTCCGACCTGCTCTGGATGGAGACCTCCACTCCGGACCTGGACGTGGCCCGCGAGTTCGCCGAGGCCATCAAAGCCCAGTACCCCGACCAGATGCTGTCCTACAACTGCTCGCCCTCGTTCAACTGGAAGAAGCACCTGGACGACTCCACCATCGCCAAGTTCCAGCGCGAACTCGGCCACATGGGCTACAAGTTCCAGTTCATCACGCTGGCGGGCTTCCACTCGCTGAACCACTCCATGTTCGACCTCGCCAGGGGCTACGCCGAGGACGGCATGACCTCCTACGTCCAGCTCCAGGAGGCCGAGTTCGCCGCCGAGGCACGCGGCTACACCGCCACCCGCCACCAGCGCGAGGTCGGCACCGGATACTTCGACCTGGTCAGCACGGCCATCGCGCCGGACTCCTCCACCACGGCCCTGAAGGGGTCGACGGAGGAGGAGCAGTTCGCAGAGGCTCACTGACTCTCCGGACCGCGCTCGCCCAGACGACTTCCGGGGCATGGAACGGTTCCCCGGGCGAGCACGACGACCAGGTCGTCGACCGAGGCCCCGCCGTACGGATCTCCCCCTAATCCGTGCGGCGGGGCCTTCCCGTGCCCGTGGCGCGCCCTGAGGCGACCACGCGGGGGCGGTCGCCTCAGCGGCCGACGGCCTCGATGAGCTTGCGGCGCTGCTGGGCGCCGAGACCGCCCAGCCTGCGTGCCTCGTCCACGTCGGCCTGCGCCATCAGCTGCGCGGCCTTGACCGTTCCGACTCCGGGCAGCGCCCGGAGAGCCTGGGAGACCTTGATGCGCTTGGCGATGTCGTCCTCGCGGCCAAGCAGCTGCTCCAGGCTGAGAGCACCGTTCTTGACCTCGGCGAGAAGCTTGGCACGGGCCGTACGGGTCTCGGCGGCCTTGACCAGGGCGGCCTGACGCTGTTCGGGGGTGAGCTTGGGCAAAGCCATGGTGTTTTCTCCCTGATGACGGTAATTCCAGCGTCCTGTTACCCAAAGCGACTGGGTTAATCATCGGAGAGCCTACGGATAGATCCACAGGACCCGTACTGTGCATCACGATATGCCCGTTTGGTTACCCCGCCCTTACCCGGCCCTCCGTAGCCTCGGGCTCATGGGTATCTGGCGAAGCCCTCAGGGCATAGAGGTTGAGGCCATCGTGGTTCACGACGGCCCCTGTCTGCTGGTCACCCGCCGGATCGACGGGCGGCGGGTTCTCGTGGCGTACTGCATGAACATCCGCGAGGTCGGAGAGCACGTCGATCTGGCGGAGCTCGCCCCCGCGTAGGCGGACGCGCAGGATCGGACCACGACCGAGTCCAGTTCGGTACGGCTGTCAACTTCTGCGGCCACTGGGGCGTCAGACTGGTCAGGGAGGCTCGATGGATGTTCTGGTCGGCCTCGTTGACGAAGATCTCCGCCTGGAGCTCATCCTCGTCGAGGCACTGCACACCGAGGCGGAACGGCTGGCCGCCCAGCCCGACCGCTGAACGGGGACGGGGCCCGCCCCACGAACCGGGCGGGCCCCGTCCCACCGGCGACCGATGGAGGACGGGGCTCGATTCCTCGGGCGGGGATGGCGTTAACTTTCTCCTTGACCTCCTCCCCACGGCTTGAGGCCCGGGGTCTCCACGCTCAAGGAGATGTGATGAACAAGCGCGAGCTGATCGAGAAGGCCGCCGCCGAGGCCGGGCTCACCCGACGGCAGACGGCCGCGGCTCTCGATGCGATCCTGGGGACGATCCAGACCGCGGTGGCGGCCGAGGACAAGGTGGCGATCCCCGGGTTCGGATCCTTCGAGATCGTCCACAAACCCGCACGGACCGGACGCAATCCGCAGACCGGCGAGCCATTGGAGATCGCGGAGACCTGGACGGCGAAGTTCAAGCCCAGCCCGGGGTTCATGGGCCTGATCCGCCAGCGCAAGAAGGACTGACCATCCCGGGCGCGGCCTTTCGGACAGCTCACCATCGCAGGCCGCCCGGCCCCTCACGCCTCCGCCGCCGAGGCGATCGCACGCCCCTCAGCCGCGTACCGCGCGGGCGGACCAGCGGCCGTCGAGCTGGTCGACGCGCAGCGGCCGCCCGAAGCACTCAGAGAGGTTCTCCGCGGTCAGGATCTCCGCCACCGGACCACCCGCCTGGATCCGGGCGTCGCGCATCAGCAGGGCGTGGGTCGTGGTGGCCGGGACCTCCTCCAGGTGGTGGGTGACGGTGACCGTGGTCAGCACCGGACGGGTCGTCGCCAGGTCCTCCACGGCGGTGATCAGGTCCTCTCTGGCGGGCAGGTCGAGCCCGGCGAACGGCTCGTCCAGCAGCAGGATCACCGGGTCGGCCATCAGGGCTCTGGCGACACGGACGCGAGCCCGCTCGCCCTGGGAGCAGACGCGAAAGAGCCGGTCGGCGAGGTCCTTGCAGCCCATGTCCGCCAGCAGGCGGTGGGCGCGCTCGTGCTCGGCGGGTCCGTAGCGGTCCCAGAGCGGGACGCTGGACCCGGTGTAGCCGGTCAGGACCACGGTGTGCGCGGTGGCCCCCTCCTCCTCCAGCAGTTCTTCGTCGACGAGCCGCTGGCTGGCCGCGACGAGGCCGATGTGGCGGCGCAACTCCCGCAGGTCGACCCGGCCCAGCCGCTGGCCGAGCACGGTGACGGCCCCCTCGGTGGGATGCCGGACGGCGGCGGCCAGTGACAGCAGCGTGGTCTTGCCGGCCCCGTTGGGGCCCAGCACCACCCAGTGCTCTCCGTACCCGACCCGCCAGCCGATGCCGTCCAGCAGGGTCCGGCCGACCACCCGGACCCCGACACCGCTCAGCTCCACCGCACCGGGCACAGGCTCGCCCATCGGTCTCCCCCTCCGCCTCGATTCGCGGCGCTCACTTTAACCGATCCAGCGATATTTCCCGATAAATCGTCTGAACAGGTCATTCAGCCCATCTGTACGGAAGGGCTGGGCACGGGGGTGATGGTCGTCCCCGAGGGAGCGGGAGCGGTGGGCGTCGGAGAGGGGCTCTCCCCGTCACCGGTCTGCGGGATCTGGGTGAAGGAGGGCCTGGGGCTGCTGGACGCCGTCGGGCAGTCCCTGTTCCTCCCCCTGCCCTTCGCGGTCGCGTCCGCGCAGTCCTGCCGGTCGTCACCGTCGTCGGGCGAGCCGCCCGAGCCCCGCGGACGCTCCGGCATTGGATCCTCACGGCCGTCGTGGCCGTCGTGGCCGTCCTGGCCGTCCTGGCCGGTGATGGGCAGCGAGACAGTCCTGGTGGTGGTGATCTGGACCGTGGCGGGAGTGGCCGGAAGGACCGTCCGTGGCCTGCCAGCGGGCGGCCGGGTACCGGCGCGGAAGACCGAACCGGAGGGCGTGCCGTCGGCGGGCAGGACCAGCGGCGCCGGCTCGGGCATGCCCGAG
>NZ_JBFAOJ010000134.1:0-19772 GCF_040675205.1 Streptosporangium sp. NPDC049644
CGCTACACCGGCGTGCCGGGGTGCGGTTCCGCACCCGGGAACGCCGTGACGTGCTCCTACCGGCCGTGACATACACGGACCAAATACAACCTACTCAGTGTTCAGACCGGCTGTGCTCAGACCAGTGGCCTCGCGGTAGGCGGGATCGCCACCGGCAGGGCCGTGGAGCCGGTGAGGTAGCGGTCGGCGGCCGAGGCGGCCGAGCGGCCCTCGGCGATCGCCCACACGATCAGGGACTGGCCGCGGCCCATGTCCCCGGCGACGAAGACGCCGTCGACCGAGGACATGTAACCCCTGTCCCTGGCGACGTTGCCCCTGGCGTCGAAGAACTCGCCTTCGGCGAGCTCGGCGAGCTCGGTGAGCAGGCCCTTCTTCTCCGGTCCCACGAAGCCCATCGACAGGGTGACCAGCTCGGCGGGGATCTCCCGCTCGGAACCGGGCACCGGCTTGAAACCGGCGCCGGGGCCCTCCACCTCGACCAGGCGCAGTGCCTGGACGTTGCCGTCGGCGTCGCCGACGAACTCGGTGGTGGAGACCGCGTAGACCCGGTCGCCGCCGCCGTCGGCCAGTTCCTCGTGGGCGCTCTCCATCTTGAACAGGATGGGGAAGGTGGGCCACGGCTGGCTGCCGGGGCGCTCCGCCGGGGGCTGGGGCATGATCTCCAGCTGGGTGATCGAGGCGGCCCCCTGCCGGATCGCGGTGCCGATGCAGTCGGCGCCGGTGTCGCCGCCGCCGATCACGACGACGTGCTTGCCCTCGGCGCTGATCGGCGAGACCGGGAAGTCGCCCTCCTGGACCTTGTTGGAGGGCGGCAGGAACTCCATCGCCTGGTGGACGCCCTTCAGGTCGCGCCCGGCGACGGGCAGGTCCCGCCACTGGGTCGCGCCGCCGGCCAGCACGATCGCGTCGAACTCCGCACGCAGCCGCGCCGCCGTGATGTCGACTCCGACGTTGACGCCGGTACGGAACTCGGTGCCCTCGGCCCGCATCTGGGCGAGCCGGCGGTCGATGTGCCGCTTCTCCATCTTGAACTCGGGAATGCCGTAGCGGAGCAGGCCGCCGATCCGGTCGGCGCGCTCGAACACCACCACGTCGTGCCCGGCGCGGGTGAGCTGCTGCGCGGCGGCCAGGCCCGCGGGCCCCGAGCCGACGACCGCGACCCGCTTACCGGTCTTCGAGGCGGGGGGCTGGGGGGTGACCCAGCCCTCGTCGAAGGCGCGGTCGATGATCTCGACCTCGACCCGCTTGATCGCCACCGGGTCGGAGTTGATGCCGAGCACGCACGCCGCCTCGCACGGAGCCGGGCACAGGCGGCCGGTGAACTCCGGGAAGTTGTTGGTGGCGTGCAGTCGCTCGACGGCCTCCTGCCAGTCGTCCCGGTAGACCAGGTCGTTCCACTCGGGGATCAGGTTGCCCAGCGGGCAGCCGTTGTGGCAGAACGGGATGCCGCAGTCCATGCATCGTGCCGCCTGCTTGGTCAGCGCGGGCTTGGGGAAGTCCTCGTAGACCTCCCGCCAGTCGCGGATGCGGACGTCCACCGGGCGGCGCGCCGGCAGCTCGCGTCCGTGCGTGAGGAAACCCTTGGGGTCGGCCATCGGTCGTACCTCCCTTATCCCTGAACAGCCTGAGCGGTGTGAACTGTATGAGTAGGCGTGGACATCGGCCTCACCCCTGGACCGCGGCGGTCATGACCGCCTCGTCGATGTCGCGGCCCTCCAGCCGGGCGGACTCGGCGGCCCGCAGGACCCGCTTGTAGTCCGTCGGCATGATCTTGCCGAACCGGGACGGGTCCCAGTCGACCAGCAGCGCCTTGGCCACCGTGGAGCCGGTCTCGGCCAGGTGCGTCTCGACGATCTCGCGCAGCGTCTCGGAGTCGGCCTCGTCGAGCTCCTCGATCTCCACCATCTCGCGGTTGACCCGCTCGATGTCGGGGTCGAGCAGGTAGGCGATGCCGCCCGACATGCCGGCCGCGAAGTTGCGGCCGGTCGGGCCGAGGACGACCGCCTTGCCGCCGGTCATGTACTCGCAGCCGTGGTCGCCGACGCCCTCGACCACCGCGGTGGCGCCGGAGTTGCGGACGCAGAACCGCTCCCCCACGACACCGCGGATGAACGCCTCGCCGGAGGTCGCGCCGTACAGGCCGACATTGCCGGCGATGATGTGCCCCTCCAGTGAGGCCGCCGCGTGCGGCTGGACCGAGATCCGGCCACCGGACAGGCCCTTGCCGACGTAGTCGTTGGCGTCGCCGGTCAGCCGCAGCGTGACGCCCCTGGGCAGGAAGGCGCCGAAGGAGTTGCCCGCGGAGCCGGTGAAACGCACGTCGATGGTGTTGTCGGGCAGGCCGGCGCCGCCGTACCGCTTGGTCACCTCGTGGCCGAGCATGGTGCCGACGGTGCGGTTGACGTTGCGGATGGGCAGTTCGAGGGTGACCCGGGAACCGTCCTTGAGCGCGCCCTCCGCGAGCTGGATCAAGGTGTTGTCCAGCGCCCTCGCCAGCCCGTGGTCCTGCCCCACCACGCGGCGGAGCGAGGCGCCGGCGGGCAACTCGGGCTGGTGCAGGATCGGCGCCAGGTCGAGACCCGCGGCCTTCCAGTGGTTCTCGGCCGAGGTGGTGTCCAGCAGCTCGGCGTGGCCGACGGCCTCCTCCAGGCTGCGGAAGCCCAGCGCGGCGAGATACTCGCGGATCTCCTGGGCGACGAACTCGAAGAAGTTGACCACGAACTCGGGCTTGCCGGTGAACCTCTTGCGCAGCTCGGGGTTCTGGGTGGCGACGCCGACCGGGCAGGTGTCCAGGTGGCAGACGCGCATCATCACGCAGCCGGAGACGACCAGGGGCGCCGTGGCGAAGCCGTACTCCTCGGCGCCGAGCAGCGCGGCGATGACCACGTCGCGGCCGGTCTTGAGCTGGCCGTCGACCTGGACGGTGATCCGGTCGCGCAGGCCGTTGAGCAGCAGCGTCTGCTGGGTCTCGGCCAGTCCGAGCTCCCAGGGGGCACCCGCGTGCTTGAGCGAGGTCAGCGGGGAGGCGCCGGTGCCGCCGTCGTGGCCGGAGATGAGCACGACGTCGGCGTGGGCCTTGGACACGCCCGCCGCGACCGTTCCGACACCGACCTCGGCCACCAGCTTGACGTGCACGCGGGCGGCGGGGTTGGCGTTCTTCAGGTCGTGGATGAGCTGGGCGAGGTCCTCGATGGAGTAGATGTCGTGGTGCGGCGGCGGCGAGATGAGACCGACACCCGGGGTGGAGTGCCGGGTCTTGGCGATCCACGGGTAGACCTTGTGGCCGGGCAGCTGGCCGCCCTCGCCGGGCTTGGCGCCCTGGGCCATCTTGATCTGCAGGTCGTCGGCGTTGACCAGGTACTCCGACGTCACGCCGAACCGGCCGGAGGCCACCTGCTTGATGGCCGAGCGGCGGACCGGGTCGTGCAGCCGCTCGGGGTCCTCGCCGCCCTCACCGGTGTTGGACTTGCCGCCCAGCCGGTTCATCGCGATGGCGAGCGTCTCGTGCGCCTCCATCGAGATGGAGCCGTACGACATGGCGCCGGTGGAGAACCGCTTGACGATCTCGCTGACCGGCTCGACCTCGTCGATCGGCACCGGCTCGCGGACACCGTCCTTCAGCTTGAACAGGCCGCGCAGCGTCATCAGCCGCTCGGCCTGGGAGTCCACCAGGCCGGTGTACTCCTTGAAGATCTCGTAGCGGCGCGAGCGGGTGGCGTGCTGCAGCTTGAAGACGGTCTCGGGGTTGAACAGGTGCGGCTCGCCCTCGCGGCGCCACTGGTACTCACCGCCGACCTCCAGACGGCGGTGGGCGTTCTCGGCCCGGGGGTAGGCGCGCCGGTGGCGCAGCGCCGCCTCCTCGGCAAGGACGTCGAAGCCGACACCGCCCAGCCGGGAGGTGGTCCCGGTGAAGCAGGCGTCGACGACCTCCTGGCTCAGGCCGAGCGCCTCGAAGATCTGCGCACCGGTGTAGGAGGCGACGGTGGACACCCCCATCTTGGACATGACCTTCAGCACGCCCTTGCCGTACGCCTTGATGAGGTTGCGCACGGCCTTGTGCCTGTCGACCCGCAGCGCACCGGAGTCGACCATGTCCTCGACGGTCTCGATGGCGAGGTACGGATTGACCGCGCCCGCGCCGTAGCCGATGAGCAGCGCCATGTGGTGCGCCTCGCGCGCCTCACCGGTCTCGATGACCAGGCCGACCCTGGTGCGGGTCTTCTCGGCGATCAGGTGGTGGTGGACGGCACCGGTGAGCAGCAGCGACGGGATCGGCGCCAGCGCGTCGGAGGAGCCCCGGTCGGAGAGGACGATGATCCGCGCCCCGCCCTCGATCGCCTCGGAGACCTCGGCGCGGATCTCCTCGATGCGGCCGAGCAGTGCCTCGCCGCCGCCCGCGACCTGGTACAGGCCGCGGACCACGTGCGGGCGGAAGCCCGGCAGCGCGCCCTCGTCGTTGATGTGGATGATCTTCGCGAGCTCGTCGTTGTCGATCACCGGGTAGGGCAGCACCAGCTGGCGGCAGGAGGCCGGGCCCGGGTCGAGCAGGTTGCCCTCGGGGCCGATGGTGGTGGCCAGGGAGGTGACGAGCTCCTCCCGGATCGCGTCCAGCGGCGGGTTGGTGACCTGCGCGAACAGCTGGCTGAAGTAGTCGAACAGCAGCCGGGGCTTCTCGCTGAGCACCGCGACGGGGGTGTCTGTGCCCATCGAGCCGATCGGCTCGGCGCCCGCCCTGGCCATCGGCGCCAGGATGATCCGCAGTTCCTCCTCGGTGTAGCCGAAGGTCTGCTGCCGCCTGATCAGCGCCTCGTGCGTCGGGACCTCGTGCGCGCGGGCGGGCAGCTCCTCGAAGCGGACCAGCCCGGCGTGCAGCCAGTCCGCGTACGGCAGCTCGGCCGCCAGCTCGGCCTTGATCTCGTCGTCCTCGATGATCTTGCCGAGCTCGGTGTCGATCAGGAACATCTTGCCGGGCTGCAGGCGGCCCTTGCGGACCACGTCCTCGGGGGCGATGTCGAGCACGCCGGCCTCGGAGGCCAGCACGACCAGGCCGTCGGTGGTGACCCAGAACCGCCCCGGGCGCAGGCCGTTGCGGTCGAGTACCGCGCCGACCAGGGTGCCGTCGGAGAAGGTGATCGAGGCCGGGCCGTCCCAGGCCTCCATGAGGGTGGAGTGGAACTCGTAGAACGCCCGCCGGGCGGGGTCCATCTCGGTGTGGTTCTCCCACGCCTCGGGGATCATCATCAGCACCGCGTGCGGCAGCCGGCGCCCGGCGAGGTGCAGGAGTTCCAGGGTCTCGTCGAAGGAGGCGGTGTCGGAGCCGGCCGGGTCGCAGATCGGGAAGAGCCGCGACAGGTCTCCCGGCAGGTTCGCGGTCCGCAGCATGGCCTCGCGGGCCCGCATCCAGTTGCGGTTGCCCTTGACCGTGTTGATCTCACCGTTGTGGGCGATGTAGCGGTACGGGTGCGCCAGCGGCCACGAGGGGAAGGTGTTGGTGGAGAAACGCGAGTGGACCAGCGAGATCGCGGTCTCGTAGCGCTCGTCGCTGAGGTCGGGGAAGAACTGCTCGACCTGCAGCGGAGTGAGCATGCCCTTGTAGACGATGGTCCGGCAGCTCAGCGAGGGGAAGTAGACGTTCGCCTCGTGCTCGGCCCGCTTGCGCAGGCAGAAGGCCAGCCGGTCCAGCTCCAGGCCGGTCTCACCGTTGGGGGAGGTCACGAACAGCTGGCCGAAGAACGGCATCACCGCGCGGGCGCTCGGCCCGGGCAGGTCGGGGGTGGTCGGCACGTCTCGCCAGCCGATGACCGTCAGGCCCTCCTGCTCGGCGATCTCCTCGATCAGCCGCACCGCCCTGGCGCGGGCCGGTGCGTCGGCGGGCAGGAAGGCCGTGCCGGCGGCGTAGGCTCCGGCCGCGGGCAGTGGGAAGCCCACCACCGTGCGGAAGAAGGTGTCGGGGATCTGCGTCAGGATCCCGGCGCCGTCGCCGGTGTCCGGTTCGCTGCCCTGTGCGCCCCGGTGATCGAGGTTGCACAGAGCGGTCAGTGCCTTCGCGACGATGTCGTGGCTGCGGCGGCCGGCCACGTCCGCGACCATGGCGACGCCACAGGCGTCGTGCTCGTGTGAGGGGTGGTACAGGCCCTGGGGCTCGGGAAAGCCGAGGTGGGCAGCGGGCATCGAATCCCTCCCGTCGTCTTGCTTCATTGGAACAAGCAAGGGACGACGTTGGCCCTGCTGCGTGGTGGGTAGAGGTTACCGTACCCTGCCGGATACCGGCCTACCCGGTCAGGTCACACCGATTTGGCGCCGATTCGCCCGGTTTGTTTAACACGCGTTGATGGCACGACATTCCAGGTCCGGGCTTTAAGGTGGCCGAATGGAACCGAGCGCCCCCGCCGAATCGGGCGACCCCACCGGCCTGACGGACAACGGAACCGCTGACGCCCCGGGCGTGTCGGAGGTGCCGGGCGGCCCGGCCGCCCACGAGGGGGTCAGGGCGCTCGTCGCCCGGCTGGGCGTCGACGGCAGGCGGCTGAGGATCGCGCTGGCGGCGCTGGGCGACGGCCGCTGGTGGACTCTCGCCGACCTGGTCAGGCGGACCGCTACGTCGCGGCGGACCATCGAGGCGCTGTTGCGCGAGGTGGACGGGGAGCTGGAACGCTCCGGCGACCGCTTCAGGCTGCCCGCCCGCTGGGCCGGGCAGGAGGTGAGCGTCCTCGCCCCGGCCGACCCGGTGGCGCATCTCCTTTCCGGCCGGGCGGAACTGGTCGCGCGGATGGACGAGCTGATCGCCAAGGCCCCCCGTGGCCGCCATACGCTGGACCACGTCGCCGCGACCGGCGACACCGTGGTGCGGCGGGCACTGCTGCTGGACGCCCGGTTCTGGCTGGACGGCGCCCGGCTGCTGTGCGTGGGCGACCACGATCTGACCTCGCTGGCCACCGCGATGCTGCACCCCGGCGTCGAGGTGACGGTCGTCGACGTCGACGAGCGCATCCTGGCCTACATCGCCGGCCAGGCCGACCGGCTCGGGCTGGCCGTGCGGACCCGCTGGGCCGACCTGCGCCTGGGACTGCCCGCCTCCGCGCGGAACTGGGCCGATCTGGCGATCACCGACCCGCCCTACACCCCCGAGGGGGTCGGGCTGTTCGTCGCCCGCTGCGCGGAGGGACTGCGCGACCGCGAGCAGGGCCGGATCATGCTGGCGTACGGCGCGAGCGAGCGCACCCCCGCGCTCGCCCTCAAGGTGCAGCAGGCCCTGTCCCAGCTCAACCTGGTCAACGAGGCGATCTACCCCGACTTCAACCGCTACCTCGGCGCCGAGGCCATCGGCTCGGCCGCCGACCTGTACGTCCTGCGCCCCACCACGAGAACCTGGCCGGCCGCTGCCGCCCGCACCGACTCCTCAGGCACCGCCATCTACACGCAGGGGCCCCAGTCGGTGGAGTCGGCGGACTCCGCAGCGGCCTCCGCCCCGGACGTCGCGGCCGGTTTCGAGGACGGGTTCGTCCCGGAGGTGCTGGTGGGCGAGTGGCCCCGCGACGTGCTGCCCAAAGCCCCCAGAGCGCGCCTGGCGACCTGGCTGGCCAAACCCTACGCCAGTGCCCCGGCCAGGGTGGCGATCTCCGTACCGGCCGGGCTGGAGGCCGCGCTGCCCCGGCTGCTGCTGGCCACCCGCGCCGGGGAGGTCCGGGTCACCCTGGCCGCGGCCCCCGTAAACCTCCCCGCCGACCTGCTCGCCCCCGTCTACGACCTCACCGTCGAGGGCTCGTCCGTACGCGCCGTACGGACGACGCCTCACCAGGACGACGCGGCCCGGATCCTGCGCCGCGTCCTGGACAACGCGCACGGCAAGCTCGCCAACACCTGGCGCGAGGCCCTGATCAGGGTCCGGGGCGAGTTGACGAAGAAGCAGGCCAGGGCGGTCATCGCCGCCGTCGCTCCGTGGGCGGACGAGGTCACCGTCCTCGAACTGCCCGCCCACCGGCTCCTGGAGCTCCAGGCCGCGGTGCGAAGCTCCCTCAGCGCACCAGCCGGCGCTGGATCGCCAGGCTGAGGCCGTCCACGGCGACCTGCGGGTAGGTGAGGTCCACCCGGCCCCCCTCGACCACCGGGGCGACCCAGCTCACCGTGGCGTAGTGCCCCAGGGCACGGGCCTGTGCCCAGCTGCGGGAGCCGTCGAAACCCTCGGGCGTGTCGGGGGCGGGCCGGACGAAGCCGTCGCCCCTGAGCGCCGTCACGAGCCTGTCCGCGGCGGCGGAGTCCGCGAGGTTGAAAATCAGGAACTGGCCGGAGACCTCGCCGTCCTCGCTCTCGTAGCGGGCCCGCAGCGCCTGCGTGCACCCGTCGAGCGCGTCCAGCGCGCTCCCCCAGGCCGCCTCGGCGCAGTCGGCGAGGTTCTCGGTGGCCTTGAGCGCGAGCCTGGTGGTGCCCGCCGACACCGAGGGGCCGGGGAACATCTCGGCGACGGTCAGCGGCTGGGGGTCGAGGGCACGGGTCGCGATGGGCGCGTAGTGGGCCGTGCTGGGCTCCGCGCGAAGGACGGCGGCGCGCGGGTCGGGCCCGCCCCCCAGCAGGAGGAAGGCCGCCACCCCGGCGACCACGACCAGCACGGCGACGGTGACGGCGATCCACTTGCGCATGGGGAAAGAGCTTACTTCGACAGGCGGGACGCCAGGGACCACCGAGCCGAGGCGGACACGGAAGCGGCGGGCTACTTGGACGGGGCGGGCGCGGGGGAGACCGCGACGATGCGGCGGAAGATCGCCTTCTCCACGCCGCGGACCGTCAGAGACAGCGAGACGAAGTCGTCCTTCGGGCCGGGATCGGCGCCGTCGGTCCTGCCGATCCAGACCAGGCCCGCGTAGTGCCCCATGGCGTGCCCGCTGGACTCGGTGTGCCCCCCGGCCGGGAAGACGGCCTTGCCCGCCTGGAGCGGCCGGACCCAACCACCCCGGTGCAGGGTGGTCAGCGTGTTCACCAGCGTGTCGGCCGAGGCGGTGTCGCGGAGGTTGAACAGGGTGTACTGGGCCACGTGGCGGCCGTCCGCGCTGACGTAGAGACCCCTGGCCACCTGGGTGCACCCGCCCTGGACGAGCAGGTCGGCGAGCCCCTGGCCCCAGGTCGCCATCGCGCAGTCGGCCTCCAGGCGGGTGGCCGCCAGTCTCAGCGTGACCCTGCCCTCCTTGAGGGTCCTGGTGGCGAAGAGATCCTTGACCGTCAGCGGCTTGGGGTCGGCCTTGCTCTGCGCGATCGGGGCGAACACCTTGGAGGAGGGCCAGCCCTTGTAGGCGTCGGGCCTCGGCTCGGTGCCGATGACCGAGGCGGTGGCCCGTTCGGGCACGAAGTCGTTGCCGATCGCGGAGATCGCGAGGGTGAGGGCGATCGCGGCGACCAGCACGCCCGCCACCGCCCCGAGGATCATCAGCAGCCGCTGCTGGGGCCGGGTCAGCCCCCACTCGTCCAGCCGGGTGATGTTCTCGGTCTGGGGCTGCGCCCTGGCGGAGGTGCGGCGGCGCTTGCGCGCGGGCGTGGCGGGCGGACCGGCCGGAGGGGTCACAGTCCGACCCCTCCCAGGAGGGTGCCCAGGCCGAAGGTCAGGGCCGCGGCGACCGCGCCGACAAGAAGCTGGCGCAGCCCGCTGTACCACCAGCTGCGCGCGGTGACCCGGGAGACCAGCGCGCCCGCGCCGAACAGCGCCAGGCAGGAGATCACCGCCGAGGTCGTCAGGCTGGTGACCCCGAGCAGGTACGGCAGGAGCGGCAGGAGCGCGCCCACGCCGAACGACAGGAACGAGGAGATCGCGGCGATCCTGGGCGAGGGCAGGTCCTGGGCGGTGACCCCCAGCTCGGCCTGGGTGTGCACCTCGAGCGCCCGGTCGGGGTCCATCGAGATCTGCCGGGCCACCTCGGCCGCCACGGCGGGCTCGACGCCCCGGTCCTCGTAGAGCTTGGCGAGCTCCTGCTGCTCGGCCTCGGGGTGGCGTTCGAGCTCGCGCCGTTCGACGTCGATCTCGGCCAGGGCGAGTTCCCGCTGGCTGGCCACCGAGACGTACTCACCCCCGGCCATGGAGAACGCGCCCGCCGCCAGCCCCGCGACCCCGGCCAGCACGATGACCGTGGTGCTGGCCGTGCCGCCGGCGACACCGGCGATCAGGGCGAAGTTCGAGACGAGACCGTCCATCGCGCCGAACACCGACGGCCGCAGCCAGCCGCCGTTGACGTCGCGATGCCGGTGGTGCATCTCGGCGCGGCCCCCCGAGTCGTCGCCGCTCACCGGGACCCTTTCTCCTCCTGGTCGGCCAGGTCGGACGGGTGGGCCGGATCGACCGAGTCGTCGGCCGCGAGCGCACCGGAGACGAGCCTCGGCTCGCCGTCCTCCTTCGCCGGGTCGCTCTCGTCGGGGTCGGCCAGGTCGGACGGGTGAGCCGGGTCGGCGGTATCCTCCCCGTCCGAGGCGGCCGGGGTGACGGCCGGCTCGGCCTCGGTGCCGGCTCCGGCCTCGCCCTTGTCCGCGTCGCCGGTCTCGCCCTGCACGGGCTCGACGGCCGGATCGGGCTGCGGACGGACCTGCTCGGCGTCGCTCCTGTTCCTGGCGTACCAGAAGTAGGCCATCGCCCCGATGAACAGGACGATCGAGGTCCACTGGTTGAGCCGCAGGCCGAGGATGTGGTGGGCGCTGTCGACCCGCAGCCCCTCGATCCAGAAGCGGCCCACCGTGTAGCCGGCGACGTAGAGCGCGAACAGGCGGGCGTGGCGGAGCGCGAATTTGCGTCCTGCCCAGATGAGAACCAGCGCCAGGCCCAGGTCCCAGATCGACTCGTACAGGAAGGCCGGGTGGTAGGTGTCCTCGCCCGGCACCGTGCCCGGCCGGTCGGGGTCGATCTCCAGACCCCACGGCAGGTCGGTGGGGCTGCCGAACAGCTCCTGGTTGAAGTAGTTGCCCCAGCGGCCGATGGCCTGGGCCACCGCGATCCCGGGGGCGACGGTGTCGGCCACCGCGGTCAGGGAGATCCCCCTGCCACGGCACCCCAGCCAGACACCCACTCCGCCGAGCGCGACGGCACCCCAGATGCCCAGGCCGCCGTTCCAGATGAACAGCGCCTCGATCGGCTCGTTGGGTGCGTCCGGCCCGAAGTAGAGCTGCCAGTCGGTGATGACGTGATAGAGACGTCCGCCGACCAGGCCGAACGGCACGGCCCAGACGGCGAGATCCACGATCGTCCCCGGCTCACCGCCGCGGGCACGCCAGCGGCGCTCGCCGATGACTACCGCGACGACGACGCCGAGCACGATGCACAGTGCGTAGGCCCGGATGGGGACCACACCGAACAGATACCAGACCCCCTGGGAGGGGCTGGGAATCGAGGCGAGGGGCATGTCAGGTGACGTTACCGTGTCCCGGGCTACTTGGCGGCATCAAGAACGGCCTGACGCAGATCGGCCGGCTTGAAAGCCACATTCGTGTCCAACTCGGTACCGTTGAGCTTCAGCGTCGGGGTGCCCGTGAGCTTCTGGGATTCCATGACCTTGGTGCTGTATTCGAGGTGCGCGGGCGCCTTCTCCTGACTGGTCACGCACGACTCGAAACCGGGGTCGGTCACTCCGGCGTCCTTGCCCCAGGCGATCAGATCAGGGATCTTGAAACCCTCCACGAGCTCCGAGGGCTGCTCCTTGAACAACTTGTCGTGGAAGGCCATCCAGGGAGCGCCTCCGGGGATGCAGCGGATCGCCGACGCGGCGCGCAGCGAGTTGGCCCGGGTGATCCCCTTGTTGGTCTGTTCCTGGAAGATCGTGATCGGGTGGTAGACCACCTTGGCCTTGCCCTCGGCCGCCAGGTTCTTGATCGTCGGGCCGCTGGTCTCCTCCAGCGCCCTGCAGGCGGGGCACTGGAAGTCCTCGAAGACGTCCAGGACCGGCTTCTCCACCCCCGGCCTGGCCATGACCACCGAACCGTCCCCGGCGACGGTGATGGGCGCGAGCGAGGCCCCGACCTGCTCGGACTTGCTGCTCTGGGCGGCGAACCACCAGCCACCCCCGACGGCGGCGATCGCGACGACGGCCACGGTCGCGATGGTCGCCACCCGCTTGCGCTTCTCCCTCCGCAGTTGTTCCTCGCGCTGCGCCTTGATCCGATCACGCGCCGACTGCTCCCGCGCGGCCTTACCCATCAGTAAGCCTCCTTCTCCTGAAGCTCCTCGTCATCGCTCTCGACGTCCTCGTACGACTCCTCGCCCGGGGTGAGCCCGAGCGCGGAGTCCAGCGCGAAGCGGCCCGGAGGGAAGATCGCGACGAACACACCGAGTCCGAAGAGACCGAAGTCACGCAGGATGTCGATGAGATAGTCGGGCTCCACCCCGGCCGCCAGCTGACCGCCGCCGCCGAAGCAGCCGCAGTCGATGCGCAGCCCGCGCGCCCACGCCGAGGCGATGCCGATCACGAACGCCAGCATGAGCAGCGCCGAGATGACACCCGCCGCTCGGGTGAGCAGCCCGACGACCAGCAACAACCCCACGACGATCTCCAGGATCGGCAGGCCGTAGCCGACCGCCGTGGCGAGCGATTTGGGGAGCAGATCGTATGCCTCGACCGCCTGAACCGAGAGCACCGGAGCGCCGATCTTGCCCCAACCCGCGACGATCAGCACTCCCGCCATCACCAGCCGCGAGACGGTCGTCACCCAGGGTAGCGCCGAAATCACGATACGCGACCTATTGGGCGCGGGGTTATCAGAGGTCACGAGCACCATTCTCCTATTCCAAGCCCCGGCCACAGACGTCTTCGGCGAATGCCAGGTATTCGAGGAAAACCTCATCACGAGCCCGATAAGCATCGAATAAGCCCGCCTGGCAGGCGCTGACGCGGGAGCGGCCCCTTTCTTCGAGCAAGGGATCCGCTCTCGAACGGGCTCGTCAGCCGCGGACACCCGCCGCCAGCTCGGAGCCCAGTTCACGGACCGAGGCCAGCCCCGAGGCCTCGTCCGGCGCGTCGAGAACGCGGCGGATGAACGCCGACCCCACGATGACGCCGTCGGCGTAACCAGCCACCTCGGCTGCCTGCCTGCCGGTGCCGACGCCCAGGCCGACGCAGACCGGGAGGGAGGTGTGCGAGCGGGTACGCTCGACCAGGCCCTGGGCGGCCGCGCCGACCGAGTCGCGGGCACCGGTGACGCCCATCAGCGAGGCCGCGTAGACGAAGCCGGTGCAGCTGTCGACGACCGCCTTGATACGGGCCTCGGTGGAGCTGGGCGCGACCAGGAAGACCGTGTCGATCCCGGCCCCGGCACTGGCCTCGCGCCAGGGCCCGGCCTCCTCGGGCGTCAGGTCGGGGGTGATGGTGCCCACCCCGCCCGCGTTCGCCAGGTCACGGGCGAAGCGGTCGGCGCCGTAGCGGTCGATCGGGTTCCAGTACGTCATGACCAGGGTGGCGGCACCGGTCTTGGCCACGCCCTCGACGGTGCGCAGCACGTCGGCGATGCGGGTGCCGTTGGTCAGCGCCCGGTGCACGGCGTCCTGGATCGTCGGGCCGTCCATGAGGGGATCGGAGTAGGGCAGGCCGATCTCGATCACGTCGCAGCCGGCGTCCACCATGGCGGCGGCGACGGCGATCGCGCCCTCCTTGCTGGGGAACCCAGCGGGGAGATATCCGATGAGGGCGGCGCGGCCGTCCGCCTTGGCCTTGGCGAACACCGTCTGAAGAGTCGTCATCGTTGTTTCCGTTGCGGTTCGTCCCCTCCGGCGCGCCGGAGGGGAGGCAAGTCGGTAGTCAGAGGTTGAAGTACTTCATCGCGGTGCCCATGTCCTTGTCGCCCCGTCCCGAGAGGTTGACCAGGATCGTCGCCTCGGAACCCATCTCGCGACCGAGCTTGAGGGCACCGGCGAGCGCGTGTGAGGACTCGATCGCGGGGATGATGCCCTCGGTGCGGGCGAGCAGCGAGAAGGCGTCCATCGCCTCGGCGTCGGTGATGCCGTGGTAGGTGGCGCGGCCGGTGTCCTTGAGCCAGGCGTGCTCGGGGCCGACGCCCGGGTAGTCGAGCCCGGCTGAGATCGAGTGCGACTCGAGGGTCTGCCCCTCCTCGTCCTGCAGCACGTAGGTGCGCGAGCCGTGCAGCACCCCGACGGAGCCCTCGGTGAGGGTGAGCGCGTGCTCGCCGCTCTCCAGGCCCCGGCCGCCCGCCTCGTAGCCGTGCAGCTGGACGCCCTCGTCCCCGAGGAAGGCGTGGAAGATGCCGATCGCGTTGGAACCGCCGCCGACCGCCGCGGCGACCGCGTCGGGCAGCCTGCCGGTGAGCTCCAGCACCTGACGGCGTGCCTCGACGCCGATGATGCGGGCGAAGTCGCGGACGATCTCCGGGAACGGGTGCGGCCCGGCGATGGTGCCGAAGAGGTAGTGGGTGCGGTCGACGTTGGCGACCCAGTCGCGGAAGGCCTCGTTGATGGCGTCCTTGAGGGTCTGGCTGCCGTTGGTGACCGGGACGACCGTGGCACCGAGCAGCTTCATGCGGGCGACGTTGAGCGCCTGACGCTCGCAGTCGACGGCCCCCATGTAGATCACGCACTCCAGGCCCAGCAGGGCGGCGGCGGTCGCGGTGGCGACGCCGTGCTGGCCGGCGCCGGTCTCGGCGATCACCCGCGTCTTGCCCAGGCGCTTGGTCAGCAGGGCCTGGCCGAGCACGTTGTTGATCTTGTGGGCGCCGGTGTGGGTCAGGTCCTCGCGCTTGAGGATGATCCGGGCGCCCCCCGCCTGCTCGGCGAAGCGGGGCACCTCGGTCAGCGTGGTCGGCCGCCCGGCGTAGGTGCGCAGCAGGTGGTCGAACTCCCGAAGGAACGCCACGTCGCTCTTCGCCTTGTCGTACTCCGCCGCGACCTCGTCCAGGGCCGGGATGAGCGCCTCGGGCACGTAGCGGCCGCCGAAGACGCCGAACTTGCCGTGGATGTCCGGATCGTTGCCGTGAAGGCCGTTTCCGGCGAGGTCCGCGGCGGTGAGGACGGTTCCTTCGTGCGTTGTCACTGCTTACTGCCCCTCGGGTCGGGATGCGGGGTGGGCACCGGCGGTGACCAGGTCGACCACGGCGGCCCGCGGATCCTTGCCGGTCACCAGGCTCTCGCCGACCAGGACGGCGTCGGCGCCCGCCCTGGCGTAGGCGAGCAGGTCGTGGGGGCCGCGCACGCCCGACTCGGCGATCTTGATGACCCCGTCGGGAACCTTGGGGGCGAGCTTGGCGAACACGTCGCGGTCCACCTCGAGCGTCTTGAGGTTCCGCGCGTTGATACCGATGATCTTGGCTCCGGCGGTGAGCGCCCGGTCGAGCTCCTCCTCGGTGTGCACCTCGACCAGCGGGGTCAGCCCGATCGACTCGGCCCGCTCGATGAGCGAGACCAGCGCGTTCTGGTCGAGCGCCGCGACGATCAGCAGCGCCAGGTCGGCGCCGTAGGCGCGGGCCTCCCAGAGCTGGTACGAGGTGACGATGAAGTCCTTGCGCAGCACCGGGATGTCGACGACGGCGCGTACGGCGGCCAGGTCGTCGAGGGTGCCGCCGAAGCGGCGTCGCTCGGTGAGCACGCTGATGACGTGGGCGCCGCCCGACTCGTAGTCGCCGGCCAGCGCGGCGGGGTCGGCGATCGCGGCCATCGCGCCCTTGGACGGGCTGGAACGCTTGACCTCGGCGATGACCGCCACCTGGTCGCCGCCCAGCGCCGCGTAGACGTCACGGGGGGCGGGCGCCCGCCCGGCCCGCTCCTTGAGCTCGGCCAGCGACACCCTCTCCTGCCGCTCGGCCAGGTCGGCGCGGACTCCTTCGAGGATTTCCTCAAGCACGCTCATTTGCCCTCCCCGCGAAGTTCAGAGGCCAGGTTCGCGAACGCTGCCGTGCCCGTGGTTCGCTCGCTCCGCTCGCTCACGAGTAAGGCCCCTCCCGATCGACTGCCCTTGTCCCGCCGATGCTATCGGCCCAACCGGGGTCGCCCCGCCACCGGGTGAAGCACAAAGGCGACTATGGGCCCAAGAATTCCCCAAAAGGGAGATTTCGCACTATCCAAAACACGATCATTAAAGCCAGAAATAGCCAGACATAGGCCGGACGTATGGATTTCACCACGGGCGGCCCACCCGATTCCCTCCCGGACCGGCCACCCCACCAGGCACGCAGCGCCCAGCGGCCCCAGAGCACGACCAGCACCGGGACCATGAGGGTGACGAGCGGGTTGAGCCCCAGCGCCGTCACCGGATCGCCGTGCACGAGCGCGTGCACGGTCCGCAGGCCGCCGCAGCCGGGGCAGTACAGGCCGGTGAGCATGAGGAACGGGCAGGTCGGGTAGTGGCCGGGCTCGTTCGGGTCGACCGCCCCCACGAACGCGACCGCGGCACCCGCCACCAGCGCGGCACCCAGCGGCGGCAGCATGGCCCGCGCGCGCGAACCAGCGATCTTCTCCATGAGCACGGCCGTCGGCACCCCCTCACCGGCCACCCTACTCGCGCCGGACGCGGCCCCGCCTCAGACGACCGTCAGGTCAGGCACCCGTCAGCGAGGCGCTGCCGACGATGGCGCCGACCGCGATCAGCCAGGCCAGCACCGCCAGCCAGCACGCGATCCCGAAGTAGGACAGGACCAGGCCGGCGATGGCCATGCCCCGCCCCTCCTCGCCCGTCCGCTTGATCTGCCCCAGCGAGACGTGGCCCAGCACCACACCCACGATCGAGGTGAGGCCGCAGACGAACAGCCCCGCGATCCCCATGATCAGCGCAGCGATGGCCATGCCGTTGTTACCCCGAGGAGGCGGCGCACCGTAACCGCCGTAGGGGTCGTAACCGCCACCGGGCGGGCCGTAACCGCCGGACGAACCGTAACCACCCGGAGAGCCATAGCCACCGCCCCCCGGGGGTTGCCCGTAACCACCCGGCTGATTGCCATAGCTCATGAATGACTCCCGTTTATCTAAGTTGAGGGCGAAATCCTAGCGAAAACACTCCCGGGCCGAAGGGGTCCGGGCACGCCGTAAGCAAGTCGTAGCCGGGGCGCACACCCCTCGGACATCGGATCTCGGATCTCGGGGCGCGGAGTCGAGGAGAGCGCGCCGGACGCGCGAGGGCCGCGTTTCCGCCGAGGTCAGCGCTCCCGGGGATCCCGATCGATCGTCGGGTCGGTGCCCTCGTCGAGGGCGTCCCATAGTGCCCGATCGCTGGGGGCGCTCTCGGCGGGGGCGGAGCCCCGGCGGTGGTAGCGATCGGACATGCCCGGCCATCGGCCGCCCCGCAGCAGGGCCGTCACTCCCCCGGCCAGCAGGAGCAGCCCCCCTGCGGAGGCGACGATCGGCCAGACGACGGCCGAGGCGACCCGCGGCACGGAGTCCACGACCACCGGCGCCTGCTCGGCGGAGATCCGCAGCGCGGCGCTCGCGCCGCTCCCCCACCAGGAGGCGGCCACCACCCCGGCCCCGCAGAGCGCCATCACCGCGCCGACGACCCTGCGCCACACGCCCGCCGTCGCGAGCACGGCGACCACTGCGGCGAGTGCCGCCCAGGCCGCGGGCCCCAGCGCGGGGGCCAGTTCCGCGGCGGGGACCGCCACCTCGCGGGTGCCGTACGTCACGGTGAACCAGTCGCGCCCGGCGGCGAGCAGCACGAGCGCTGCGCCGGCCGCACACGCCGCCAGCCAGGTCCACAGCTCCCGCCTGGCCGTCACGTCCGGGTCACCGCCAGCTCGTCGGCGTCGAAGCAGGTCCGATCGCCCGTGTGGCAGGCGGCGCCCACCTGGTCGACCCTGAGCAGCACGGTGTCGCCGTCACAGTCGAGCGCGGCGGACTTGACGTGCTGGACGTGGCCTGAGGTTTCGCCCTTCACCCAGTAGGACCCTCTGCTGCGTGACCAGTAGGTGGCCCTGCCGGTGGTGAGCGTGCGATGCAGCGCCTCGTCGTCCATCCAGGCGAGCATGAGCACCTCGCCGGTGTCGTACTGCTGGACGACGGCGGGAACCAGCCCGTCGGCGGTGCGCTTCAGCCGGGCCGCGATGGCAGGGTCAAGGGGCATGTGGCAATTGTGCCGCAACCAGGGAGAGGGGCAGCGTCCGGCATGGCCTGGCGAGCAGACCGGGGGCTCCCCTGAAGACCGACCCGGCGAGCCATCTGGCGGTGGTGGAGGCCACCACCCTGCCGTGCGCGTTCACCAGGAAGGCCGGTCCTCCCACCCCGCGGAGCAGCGGCGAGACGGCGACCTCGAAGCGGCGCACGAACACGTCGGCCGCCGCCACGCCGATGAACTCCCCGCCCCTCAGCACGGGCACCGACAGGGTCAGGGAGTACTCGGTGCTGCAGAGGAAATCGACGTACGGGCCGGTGAGAGTGTGCTCGGCGCCGGAGCGCGGACCGGCGAACCAGTCCCAGTGCGTGTAGTCGTAGAAGGCACTGCTGGAGGGGTCCATGTCCCGGAGCAGCTGCACGGGCTCGCCCGAGGCGCCCTCCTGCCACCACTCCAGATACCAGGGCGCGTCGACGAGCAGGCCGGGCGCGGCGATGAACCCGATGCCGGAGATCAGCCCGCCCAGCCGGGGAAAGAGCAGCGGACGCAGCGCGGCCAGGTCGCCGCGCACCGGCGCGCCGCCCACCAGCCCGACCACGGCGTCGCGCACCTGGTGGAGCCCCTCGAAGACGTCCTCGACGATGCCGCCGACGGCTACGGCCGCCTCGGCCGCGTCGCCGGGCGCCAGCAGCGCACCGTGTTCGCTCACTTGATCCATCCGCCCCGGGCATCCGACGATCACGGCTCTCGCAGACGCAGCTCGATGAGGTGTTCCATCGCGTCGAGCACGTGCCGTTCCGCCAGGAGCCTGGCGTGGTCGTCGTCCCCGCGGTGGATGGCCTCGGCGATGGCGTGGTGCCGAGCCGACGTTCCATCGCCTCTCCCGTGGGCGGACCAGAGCAATGGTCCGATGTCAGCCTGTAACCTGATCTCTTCCTGAGTGAGTCGTGCCGACTGGGAGGCCGCGGCAACCTCGATGTGGAAGCGCCCGTGCAGCCTGCGCAGGTGGGCCTGGTCGCGGGAGCCGGCCATCTCCTGCAGCGTACGGCGGAGCGGCGCGATGTCCTCCGGCAGTGCCCGCTGCGCGGCCAGCCTCGCGGCGGCCCCGGCGATGGCCGCGTAGTGGTCGCCCAGGTCGCGGAGTTCCTCCGCGGTGAGGGCGCGCAGCCGATCGAGCGCCTGGGGAGCCTCACGCGGGGCCCGCACGAAGCTACCGCCTCCGCGCCCTCGCCTCGTCTCGACCATGCCCTGCTGGCGCAGGGCCATCAGGGCCTCCCGCAGCGTGACCGTGGACACGCCCAGCTGGGCGGCGAGCTCCGCCTCGCTGGGCAGTTGCTCGCCGTCGGCCACCAGGCCGAGCACTATGGCGTCGGTGAGCCGCCTGACCACGGCGTCGACTCGGGCGGTGCTGTCGACCGGCGCGAACGCGGCCAGACGGGCTTCACCCCGCCCGAGATCAAGGCGCTGCAGTCACTGGGCCCGGGAGAGGGGCAGGTCAACCTGGTCAACTGGGCCGGATACGTCGAGGACGGGAGCAACGACCCCAAGGTCGACTGGGTCACCCCGTTCGAGAAGGCCACCGGCTGCCAGGTCAACTCCAAGACCGCCGGCACCTCCGACGAGATGGTCAACCTCTTGACATCCTCCCCCTCGTAAACGAGGGGGATTCCCACGGTCACCCGTGAGGGTTCCTGCTTCACCGCCGGTTGCCCGCCCGAGAGGACTCTCGTTGAGGTCTTACACCAGCTCCACAGGCGTTTTACCTCT